>JBDTMS010000300.1:0-5634 GCA_039934195.1 Betaproteobacteria bacterium | reverse complement strand
ACCGTGCCGGTTGCAAACCCGTTTACTTCGTCCAGCGCTCGGCGCCGCAAAACTGCACAGCTACCGCAGAAAAATGCGGCATTCCAGTAATCTTTGCCGCGCTGGATCACACGGAAGAACAGCGACTGTTCGGTCCACACCAGGCGCCGCTTGGGTGTGCGCCGGTGTTGATAAGAATCGAGGTTGTAGAAATCCTGAGGGGTCTGCACGAATGCAACGTTGGCGTCGCGGAAATAGCCGAGACTGTGCCGTAGAAAATCGCGCGCCGGCGCGTGATCCGCATCGAACACAGCAATGAATTCGGCGAGACTGTGACGCATCGCATTGTTGAGATTGCCGGCCTTGGCGTCGCGATTATCGGTGCGCGCGACATAGCGGCAGCCGAGCGAGTCGGCCAGCGCTTTCATCTCAGGCCGATTGCCATCGTCGAGTATCCAGGTCGAATGTGGATAATCCATGCGCGTTGCCGCGATCAATGTACGCCGCAGCATCGCGACCGGCTCGTTGTAGGTGGTGACGAACACGTCTACGGTCAGGCCGAGCGGGGCGACCGGCGCTTCGCGTACGGTCAGGCGCCAGACCATCATGATGTGCATTAGCGAGCTGACGAAGCCGAACACTTCGGCGGCGTACAGGATCACCGAAAAGGTCATCGCCTGCGGATTGAATGTCGACGGTCGCCATGCGAGGTACCAGACCGCCACCACGACATAGACGATCACCAGAATGGTGCGGGCGGTCCCGAGGGGTTCGTATTGAACGCCTTGCCTTTCGCGCAACTGACCGTAGGCTTTGGAGGCGGGAATCGAGGTACCGCTTGCGCTAATTTGAGTATTCATGATCGCGATCAGCCAATAGATGACGGAGCGTCGGGCGCAAAGCCCAACCGGTTCCAAGTAGGAATAGGACGCCTCTTAACCGGGCGCCTCGTCATGCAGCCGTGCATCGGGCACGGCCACGCTCGCTGCGGTGTGCGCTTAACGGCTCCAAGAGCCGAATGTTCGTTGCTGCATCGGACACCAGCCCGGTTCGTGTACGGCAGACGCCGTAGCCTGAGCGACCGGGCTGACAGCGTGTTGCGTCAACCGCGACGTCCGCTAAACCGACGCGACATCACGAGCGTCAACAGACCGGTCAACATCATCGCGACCGTCGTCGGCTCGGGAACAATCGCGGGGCTTACGAACACCTTGACGTTATCGACGCCCCAGCTTTCGTCGATCACCGGAACTATGGGACCACCGTCCACGAGTTGCAGGCCGGGATGCACTTGTAGATTGTTGCTGAAGAACGTGAACGTCGTTAGTCCGCCTTGATACGAAACGGGGCCGGTGTCGAAGTGATACACCATCGACATCGGCGTTCCGATGGCCGGCGAGTCGATTCCCGGTACTGGCTTGAGTTGGACCGTGAAGCCCAGCCGATTGAACTGCTTCGGATCAGAGCCGGTAGCAGCTTCACATGGCGACGTAGTGCCGGGACAAAACGTCTGCTTACCAAAGCCATTGCTGAAGCCGGCGTGCAGCAGGTGCGTCGTGTTGTAGTCAAAACCAAACATGTCGTTGCCAAAGCGCGCGTCGTTGCCATCCCATGTTCGCAAAAAATAGGCATCGAACGACAACGAAACGGTTAGCGGAGCAAGGCCGAGGTCGAGCTTCAGTTGGATCTTGTCATCTCCGCCGAACTCGCCGAGGAAGTGAGTCGGGTCCAGACCTGCTCCGGTTGGATTTGTTCTCTCAATAGCGGCAGTACCTAAGTTAGTAGAGTTGAAGCTCCACTCAGTTCGTGCATCAATCGTCCGACCGTCTTCGAAGTCGTCCGAGTAAACCTGGGTGGTGGCAGCGCTGCTATTGTTGTGAATGGCCCAAAGGCCTATGCATGCTATGAAGATGCTGCGGCGGGTAGTCAATTCCAGGCTCCTTTGATAACGCACGTACAAGCGCTTGTTTAAAAAAACTTTCGGGCGGTTTTAGCGCGCTCCCCGTACTTCTTCGCAGAAACCTCGAGTACTTGGTCTATTTCTTCAGCCGCATTCTAGGTGCGTCTGCCCTGAACGGCAACTACAAGATTCATATGCCATTTAAATAACGGGCAGTTTGCCGGGTGCGGCGGCGCAGTAGTTATGACGTACGATTGGACATTGAGTTCCTCGAACTCACCTGCGTCGGAAACCCCCTAAGCAGCAAGCGAATAGCGGGACAACGCCCGGGTAGACGCTTACTGCTCGGTGAAATCGCAGCTCGATTCGACCGCTCAAGGCTGCGGTTCAGCCGCATCGAAATCCAATTCGACGCGCGCTCCGTTCGGATCGAAACAGAACAATTGCCACACGCCAGAATTGGCTTGGCGGCGCAGATCGTACTCGACGTTGGCGGCCTTGAGCTTTGCTACCGTGCCCGGAAGATCGCGGGCGCTGAACGCCATGTGGTCCAGCACGCCGCGGGGATCGATGGGCAGCGGACGTCCGGCGACGACATGCAGCACCGCTTGCTTGTCTGCATACAACCAGGCACCGGGGAAACCCAGATCTGGACGAAAGCCTTCTGTAAGCCCAAACAAGTCCATGTAGAAGCGCTTAGAACTCTCGAGATTTTCCGTGAGAACGGTGAAGTGATTCATGCCGACGATTGCCACATCATCTCCTTGGCGTTGATGTGCACCTCGAACAAGCTGCGTTCAGGTCGGTGCGCAGGTTTATACCGACATACGTTTGCAAAGGTTACTGAACCAAAGTTAGACGCAACGTGTTCACCAGTCTGCACCCCGGCGATGGGGCGTGCCCCGGTAACTGATTTCATCGCCCTGCGCGCTACCCTCGATGCTCAGCAGCCATGCAATGACGTCGCCTTTTTCGCGCGCGGTGCATTCGCGCTTCAGCAGCAACAGGCAATTGACCTTGAGATACGCTTCCACCCGCTCCGAATCGGTCAGTCGTTTAGCGTTTGCGGAGGGTGCAAACGCCTCGATGTTGCGCTTCTTCGCGTGCTTCGGATCAGGATGCTCCCAGTCGTTGATCACGTGGCACGCGCGGCACGGGATCTCCGTGCGGTGCGAGCGAACCGAATAGCGCGGATCTCGTAAGTGGCACGAGGCGCAACTCCAGCTGCCCGCGCCTTTGACGACATGCGGCTCGCGATAGAACGCTTCGCCATGCGCGGCGGAAAACCCGGTGAAACCGGGATCGTCGCTGCGGGCCTGCACCGCGTAGCGCTCGAGAATCTCGTCAGGCGTCGCGGCGCACGCGGCGGTGAAGGCGCCTAGTGCGGCGAGCAGAATCACGGCTCTTCGCATGCTCCCCCCTGCATGTTCGTGCGGTCGCGCCTGGCCTGCGCCGCACCGTACCAGTGGATCAGGCTATGCGTTTCTGCGCCGGCAGTACCTGTGATTTTTGCCGCTTGTCCAGCCACCAACCGTATTGCACCGGCCACGACGCGAATTCCTCATCGCCGCCCAGCGACAAGTGTGCGTGCACCGGCCAGTTCGGATTGAACAGTGCCTGACGCCCGATTGCAATCAGATCCGCGTGACCTTGCTGCAGAATTTGCTCCGCCTGATCGGCTTCGAGAATCAGGCCGACCGCCATCGTTTTGATATCGGCGTCGCGGCGGATTCGCTCCGCAAACGGCACTTGAAACCCCGGTGTGCGCTTGATTCGAGCGGCGGTCGCGCTACCCGCGATGCCGCCGGACGAGCAATCGACGACGTCGATGCCGCGCGCCTTCAGTGCTTTCGCCAACTCGACCGTATCGTCCAACGTCCAGCCGCCGTCGACACCATCGGCGGCGGACACGCGAAAAAACACCGGCAGATGCTCTGGCCAGTCTGCCCGGACGATGTCTGCGATCTCCAGCGCAAACCGCATGCGATTGGCGGTAGAGCCACCATAGATATCTGTGCGTTTGTTTGTCAGCGGCGACAGAAACGAATGGATCAAATAACCGTGCGCGCCGTGAATCTCGGCGACTTGAAACCCTGCTTCCAGCGCACGCGGGACAACTGCGCGAAAGCTGTCCTTCAGGCGCTCGATCTCGTCGATGGCAAGCTCGTGCGGTATCAGCCACCCGTCATCAATCGGCAGCGCGCTCGGCGCGACGATCGGCCAGACATCTTCACCGCGTGCGCGATCGGTATCGTCGAGGGGACCGTTGCCATGCCACGGCCGCTGCATGCTGGCCTTGCGCCCCGCGTGCGCCAATTGAATTGCCGGCACCGCGCCCTGGCTCTTGATGAAGCGGGTGATCGGACGCAGCGGATCGATGTGCGCATCGCTCCAGAGCCCAAGGTCGCCCCACGTGATGCGGCCGGTCTCCTCGATCGCCGTTGCTTCGGTGAACACCAAACCCGCACCGCCTTGAGCCAGCTTGCCGAGATGAACGAGATGCCATTCGTCGGCCAGGCCGCCGGTAGCGGAGTACTGGCACATCGGCGCGATTACCAGGCGATTGCGCAAAGTCAATGACCGTAGTTCGAACGGTGTAAATAGCAGTGGCTGGGTCATCGTGTTGGCGGTTATTTAAATCGGTTATGCGCGACGGGCAATCTGGAACGGCAGCGCGAGGGCGTGCCCGCGATCTAACAGCACTCAGGTGCGGGGACGGCTGTGAATGTGATCGTGGCTGTGATCATGGTCGTGATCGCGGCTGTTGCCGTGATGGTCGCTGATGTCTACCGGCACCAGATTGAGCTTGCCGTGTCGCACTTCGGATTCGGCGATCAAATGGTTGGCGAACGCGCTCACCTCATGTGTCGCGCCGCGCAGGATGAGCGTCTCCATACAATTGTCGTGGTCGAGATGAACGTGCATGGCGGACAAGACCAGATGATGATGATCGTGCTGCAGATTGGTGAGACGTTCGGCAAGGTCGCGCGCGTGATGGTTGTAAACATAGCTCAACGCGGCGATGCAGTAGGGCGCTTCGTCCTTTTGCAAACGGAACTTTTCGAGCTCCGCGCGCACTAGGTCGCGTACTGCTTCGGACCGGTTTTCGTAACCCTTGCGGTGGATCAGCTCGTCGAACTGGCGAGCCAGGCTTTCACTCAGGGAGATCGTGAATCGTTCCATCGCGGTCCAAAAATGTGTGATTGAGAGTGCGAAGTCGCTCGCATGCGACCCGCCGATGTTATCTCAAGTCTGTCGGCTGCGCCCAGGCTATGAGAGCGGGACTCTGCATGCGCCGGACTGCGCTGAAGCGCCGGTTAGCGTAACTTCGTAAGGCCCGCCGCAATGCGGTCCAGCCCCTCGATCAACAACGAGCGGGGACAGCCGAAGTTGAGCCGCACATAACCGTCGGCGCCGAACACGGTGCCGTCGTATAAGCCGACGCCCGCCGTCTCGAAGAAAGCAAGTGGCTTGTCGATCGAGAGCTTTTCGATACCGAGCCAAGCCAGATAAGTAGCCTCGATCGGCGTGATCGTGAGCCCTGATATCTCGCGCACGCGCTGCATGACGAGGTCGCGATTGCCGCGAAGATACGCAATCAATCCGGCGTGCCACGCCTCGCTATCGCGATACGCGGCCAGGGTTGCGACATAACCCATCGCATTGACTCGCGGCACGATGCCTGCGGCAGCTTGCGACAGTTTCGCGCGCAGCTTCGCATTGGGGACGACCGTGAACGCGCAGCCAAGACCGGG
>JBDTMS010000299.1:0-5646 GCA_039934195.1 Betaproteobacteria bacterium | reverse complement strand
GAGGGCTTGGCGCAATCACTAGGCTGGTGGTCTTTGCTTGAGATACTGGCGGCTGCCGCTGGAGCAGTGATTGCTTGCTTTAGGCTCGATGCGGTGTAGGGTGTAAGCTTAATGCTTACGTCATATATTACGGTGTGGAGCTGTAAGGCGTCAGTATCAGTGGGGAATCGTTCGGATGACGCTAATGGATTTGTATACAGGATAGCAAGAAGTGTACTTTCCGGTCTGTTGTAAAATGGCACTCATAGCTACCCGGACATACCGTGGCCTAGGACTTCATCCCGGCGCTGCGTGTCGTTTTGCCCTTCTTGCTTTGCTTCTTTACGAAACGTAACCTCCGCGCGCTTACCGTCGGGCAAAAGCAGGACCATGCGCTGCGTCGTCTCATTGACGGTCTCAGCCGCTGGCAGCGTGTTGCACACGGAGCCGAGGATGCCGCCGGGAATTTTGACCAGAATGTTCTCGTCGCTCATGGCGCCTCTCGATTCAACTGATCCGCCGCGTATCGTATCCTTGCAGAAATGTATTGTGAGCGGAACAGTTGTCCTCAAGCACCGCGGTTCAACCCATTTTGGCGGCGGCCTGCGCGAGCGCCTGGGGTCTTGAGCCGCGCTTTTACGCTCATGAATTATCTCCGCTCAAGTAACGCGAGACGCCGCTCCAGTTCTCCTACCTCGATTAACCGCATAGGAGCTTAATGCATGGCCAAGAACTCCAACACGGCCGCGTTAAAAGCTTGGGGATTCGTACGATTCATTGCATGTGCTGCATTCGGGATTGTGATTTTTTCCAGCTGTTTTAGACATGGCGCCAGCGCCTCCATCATGACGTCGTAGGGACGCGGGCTCGTCTCGCCGGTTACCATTAGGACCGGCACAGTGATGTTCGCCGCCTCCCGCACGTGAAGGGTTCTTTGGAGTCCGTTAACAGACTCTTGATCGACCACACGTTGTCGCGCATTGTCTGTTTTTGCGGGGCCGGCATCTTTTGCCATGCCCCGGGGCCAATCACTCCATCGATAAAGCTTTCCAAGCCACCCTCTATATCGCCTTGCTGTAAACGTTTCAACGCGGCGCTGACAAACCTGCTGCGCTTCTCCACCTCCGCGGCTGCTTGGGGGAGTTTTGGGCAGCAACGCCTCCAGGGGAGCAGGATCCACAAGAACCACACTGAGCAAGAGTTCAGGGTGCGTGCTGGCCATCAGCAGCACCACATCTCCGCCGCGCGAATGCCCCACCACATGCACCGGCCCAGCGTGCAAACCGGTGATGAAGGCGGCCAAGTCGTCTGCATGCTGGCGGACCGAGGCGTCCTCGCCCTGGCCATTCCACCGCTCAGGATAAAAGTGCCGCAAACTCACGGCGATGGTTCGAAAGCCTTCTCCAAAGGGCGCCATTTGGGGCGCCCACCAGCGATAGTCACTCACCGTTCCGTGGACGAGCACTACGGGAACGCCCGTGCCGCGTTCCACGAAGGCCATCTCGTAACCATTCACCTCGAGCGTTTTGACGTCTGGCGGGAGCTCCCGCGTGGCCGCAATAACGCAAGGGCACAAGCCCACCGCAAATGCGAGGTAGCACATCAATGCGCGACGAAGCATGAAAATCCTCCTTTCAAAACGCCTGAATGTTCCGGAACTCCACGATGACGCGCACGAGCGAGCGGAGCGGCACTTTCAAGCATAGTCGCCGGTCGCGCTGCTCGGCATCATCAATTACTCATTTGTTTCGAATCGAAACGACGTTCGTATTTCTTTTAGCAACATCGGTCGGTGAAGCAAACATGATCTGACGCTGCCCGTTGGATCAAATCATGGCCTTTACAGCTTACGACACGTGCGCCTATGTTCAGAGCCCCTCGCCTAACAGCCTGACTTCAATTCGACGAGAATCACCTGCGCAGGATTGCTTGATTGTTTTCTGGATTATGCACGGTAGGCTTTTTCATTGAAACTTGCCCCTGTTTTAGCGTTGCTTCTCTGGTAGCTCCCAGGCAAGTGCGTCATTAACGTGGTATCGCTCAAGCAGTGATCGGGTGCAAGTCAGTTAAAATGTCCGCCGCGTGACGCTCACATTGTAAGGAGACTGACATGGCTCGCGACTGGTTGATCGAAGGTAAGTACATCGAATATTGCAGCTGTGACCCCGGCTGCCCGTGCGAGGCGATGGCCGACCCGACCCAGGGCCATTGCACCGGATTGGTCGGCTTCAAAATCGACAAGGGCCATTGCGACGGTGTGACGCTCGATGGCCTGTCGGTCGTCGCCACCTTTTACTTCCCTCGCGCTATTCATCATGGACAAGGGGTAATGCACCCGATCATTGACGAGCGTGCCAGCGACGCTCAGAAGGACGCATTGTTCTATATCCTATCTGGCGCGGACCAGCGGGTGGGCACCATGTTCCAGATCTTTTCGGTCATCATCGAGACCATCAAGGATCCGCTGTTCGCACCGATCACCTTCGAGTGGGACCTGGACAAGCGGCGGGCACGCATCGAGGTGCCGGAGGCGGTGCGCGCGCATAGCGAGCCGATTCGCAACCCGGTCACCGACACGGATCATCAAATCATTACCGTGCTGCCGAACGGCTGGGTGTTTCATGAGGCCGAGAATGTCGCCGGTTTCGCCAAAGGCACCGGCCCGATCAGGTTCGACTTAAACCGCCGGCATAGTTCGATGGCGCACGTTGCCTGGAACCCGAACGGCCTCGTGCACACCTACAAAGAGTTTAGGCAAAAGTTCGGCCGGCCCTAGCCGGTGCGGGCCGCGGAGGAGGGAAGCTTGCTATTCGCCGTGCCGCGGCGTGACCGCATGGTGCTGGTCCTAGGGCTAGTCGCGGTCCTCGCCATGGCATGGGGCTGGTTGCTCGCCGGCGCCGGAATGGAAATGAGCGCCGTTGCGATGACCGGGATGGCCGGGATGGACGGATCGCTGATGCAGCCGGCGGTGTGGACGCCAGCCTATGCGGTCCTGATCTTCGCCATGTGGTGGGTGATGATGTTGGCCATGATGCTACCCAGCGCCCTGCCAATGCTGCTTCTTTTCGCCCGCGTCAATCGCAAGGACAAAGCGGCCGGCGCGCCGCTGGTGCCGACCGCCTTGTTCGCCACCGGGTATCTGCTCGCCTGGGGTGGCTTCGGCGCGGTCGCCACCGCGCTGCAGTGGGGTCTAGAGTTGGCGCGCCTGCTGTCGCCCATGCTGGCGGCGACTAACCACTGGCTCAGCGTCGGCATCTTGGTCGCCGCTGGCTTGTGGCAGCTCACGCCGGTCAAGGCCGTATGCCTACGCCACTGCCGCACGCCGCTCGGCTTCCTTATCAGTAAATGGCGTGCGGGCTGGTTCGGCGCTTTGTGCATGGGGCTGGAGCACGGCGCCTTTTGCCTCGGCTGTTGTTGGTTCCTGATGATGCTTCTGTTTTTCGGCGGCGTGATGAACTTGTACTGGATCGCCGGCCTCGCGGTCTTCGTGCTGCTGGAGAAGACGATTCCGCTCGGCCACTGGGTCGGGCGCGTTGCCGGGATCGCATTGGTTGCCTGGGGGGGCGTGATGGCGGCTCAGGCGGTACTAAGAGGATAGAAGTGTCGTGCAAACCCGCATCGCCGGATGACGGGGTAATGCTTCGAAACCGGTTGGACAAACCGCTGGTGCGGTGGTTGGAATTCGAAGAGGACTGCGTTTGGCGCCGTACCTGGACTGAAGCGGGCATCTGCCCGCGCACTCGAATCGCGCAGGGGACTTGCAGCCTGCATTACTCCTCGACGATCACAGCGTTACTCCGCGTCCAAAACCAGCGTGTCGTTTTGCCTTTCTTGCTTTGCTTCTTTACAAACGTAACCGCCGCGCGCTTACCGTCGGGCAAGTGCAGGATCATGCGTTGCGTCGTCTCATTGACCGTCTCGGCAAGCAGGCAGCGAATTACAGGCGGTGCCGACAATGCCACCGGGAATTTTGACCAAGATGTTCTCGGCGTTCTCATTCATCTTCTGATTCTTCCGATGCATCTGGCTCCGCGAAAAAACGGTTCCATTCATCTCGCCAATCCGGCGCGAGAAAAATCGCCTGCGCGGCTTCCAGCGTGATGCCGCAGCGGCAAAGCAAACGGCAAACCGATCGCTCGAGCTGGTTTTTGTCGTTGTCGTTCCACTGACCGCGCAGGGGTTGCGGCCACAGGTTTCTGGGATCGTTTGGATGTCCGCCGGCGCACAGCGGCACAAGGTGATCTTCGTGATACTCAGATTCGTCGCCTGGCTGTCCAAGCTGCGGCATCTGCTGCCGTCGTAATTTCTCAATATCAGCCTTTGGAGGCCGGAGAGAATGAGTCCAACCGAAACGCATACCGTCTGCGCAAGATTTTCTTGAGTAACATCTGGGTGATCGCACCAGGATTGCTGTCGTGGTCGGGAATGTCGTGCACCTGCGCGAGCGCGCGGGTACCGAGGCGAGCCATCGAGGCTCCCACTCTTGAGCGTGCAGCCGTCAGGTTAGCATGCTTATGGCGTAGCGGACTATCCTATTGCGACAATGCGTCGTGCTGATGGATACACTCAATTTCCCGGCCGCTATTTCGCCGGAATCACCTCGCTTGGCGTATTCGCGCAGGCTCCCGGATAGTGCCTGAAGCCAGCCGTATCACGGATCACCCGCACCATTCCATTCTTCTTCGGCGGGCTTTTGTTATTACAGCGCTCGCACGGGACGCCAGCGCCGCCGCAGTGGCCCGCATCCGGGCGGGATGGAGTCTCTCGGGCCACGGCAGGTCCGGGTGGTCCTCGCATGGTTCTGTGCATCGTGCTGCCGATTCTGATCGGGATCGCCTTCTTTATTCTTGTGATGGTCTTTGCCGTTGTCGATACCAAGATCGCTGCCGGAATAATCGTATTTATCACGCTCGTTGTTGTGTACGCACGCACAAGAGGGTACCTGCAGATTTGGCAAGGCCCGCCAACGAGTCCATGCGGGCTACGAGCGGCGTGAACCGCCACCCCTTTAGATGTCCTAATCAAGACTAGATCTGACGGACACGCCGACTAGGTTGATTGGGGTGTCGACTATGTCGGCGAGATTCGATCCAGTTGCTTGTCGTGTGCCAATAGCGCGAGCAACTGGCGCGCTTAGTCTGAATGTCACTCAGCAGGCCTCTACCAAACATTTTTGCCTTTCGGGATGGACCTGGTCGGTTTGACTAAACGCGAATGTTCAGCGTCGCGAACAACTATATAGATCAGCCCCTTTGTGTGTGGTCCATTGCATGGCTGCGTACCGCGTACGCACGTGCCCACACCAGGACACGTCCAATGCCCCCGCGATGATCCCAACCACGTTCGTGGCCCAGCACGTGCTGCACCGACGGACGCTGGCGAGCTTTCCATGACAGCGTGGTAGGGAAATAAATGGCTGCTAAAGGTCGCTCCCCGCCGCCGGGCGTTACGCAGAGTCGACGAAAAAAAGCGCAAGGCGGGCGCGGTTTATCCGCTATCAAAGTGGAACGATTCGATTCCGCGTTTGCCTCGGCACAGAAACCTGACCTTCGTCGACCAGCTGCCTAACAGAAGTTAGGGTGGCTGGCATGCGCATCTTTTTGGGATACGCCCTCTGCGGGATTTATCTAATTCTTTATTGGATTCCCATGCGGCTGTTCGCAGTCG
>JBDTMS010000298.1:0-5677 GCA_039934195.1 Betaproteobacteria bacterium | reverse complement strand
TGAGAAACCGGTCGACGCCGAGAATGCGAGCGGTAAAGCTCAGCACCAGCAAAATCGCCAGGTTGGTGATCAGGAATAGTGAGATGCGTTTAAACACGGTTCCCTCCTAGGAACATCGAGAACACCGCTGCATGCGCTGCCCGGCGAGCGCCGCGATGAATTCGCGACGGCTAGCTGACGGCAAGCGCTTCGAGTTGACTTTGCAACTGCAGCCACTGCTCTTCCGCCTCTTGCAAACGGCGTTGCATACGCGACTGCTCTTCGAGTCCGGCTTGCAGCTTGTTGCCGTTCGAATCGCTGTAGAGATTGGGATCGGCGAGTCGGCTTTCAAGCTCCTTTTTCAGCGCGGTGAGCTTGGCGATTTCCTCCTCCAGCTTGCGCAAGCGCTGCTCCAACGGGCGCCGCTGCGAAGAAGCACGATTGCGCGCTTCCGCTTCCAGCCGGCGCTGCTGCTTGCGATCGACCTGCGGGGCTGCCGCTATCGCCTTCGGCACCGACGCCGCATCGCGATTGCGCGTCGCGAGCCAATTGCGATAATCGTCCAGGTCGCCATCAAAAGTATTGAGCTTGCCGCCCGTCACGATGAGCAGAGTTTCCGCAGTGGCACGCAGCAAATGGCGATCATGCGAAACCACCACGACTGCGCCTTCGAAATCTTGCAGCGCGATGGTCAGCGCTTCGCGTGTATCGAGATCCAGATGATTGGTCGGCTCATCGAGCAGCAGCAGATTCGGCCGCTGCCAGATCAGCAACGCGAGAATCAAACGGGACTTCTCGCCGCCGGAAAATCGCTCCACCGGCGAATCCACCATGTCGCCGCGGAAATTGAATCCGCCGAGGTAGTCACGCAGTTGCTGCTCGCGCGTGTTGCGCTCCATGCGCAAAAGATGCTTGAGCGGCGATTCGTCGGGCCGCAGCAGGTCGAGCTGATGCTGCGCGAAGTAGCCGATCTTCAGTCCCTTGCCTTCGCGCCGCTCGCCGGTCAACGGCGTTAGCTCACCGGCCAGTGTTTTTACCAATGTCGACTTGCCCGCCCCGTTGACGCCGAGCAAACCGATACGCTCGCCTGCGCGCAATGTCAGCGTGAGATCGTCGAGCACTGTTCGCTCGCCGTAACCTGCGCCGACGTGCTCTAAGGTGAGGAGTACCTGCGGAGCATGTACCGGCTCGCGGAACTTGAAGGTGAATCCGGAATCGACTTGCACCGCTGCGATTCGCTCGAGCCGCTCGAGCGCCTTGAGGCGGCTTTGCGCCTGCTTGGCTTTGGTCGCCTTCGCGCGGAACCGATCGACGAACTGCTGTAAGTGGTCGATCTGTCGCTGTTGCTTGTTGTATGCAGCCTGCTGTCCCTCGAGCGCCGCTGCGCGCTGCCGCTCGAAATCCGAGTAGTCGCCCTTATAGAGTTTGAGGGTTCGGTTTTCGATGTGGCAGATGTGCGTGGCGGTGTTGTCGAGAAACTCGCGATCGTGCGAGATGAGCACCAGCGTACCTTCGTAGCGCCCCAGCCATTCTTCCAGCCAGATCACCGCATCCAGATCCAGATGGTTGGTCGGCTCATCGAGCATCATCAAATCAGACCGCGTCATCAGCGCCTGCGCGAGATTCAATCGCATGCGCCAGCCGCCCGAGAATTCCGTAACAGCGCGCGTCAGATCCGCTTGCGAAAAGCCCAGTCCGGATAGGATCTGCGACGCCCGCGCTCGCGCGCTGTAGCCGCCGATTGCAGCCATCCGCTCGTGCAGCTCTCCGAGCGGGCCGAGCGCATGCCCCGGCGCCTGATGGTCCGCGAGCTCCGCTTCTGCAATCGCGTCTTCGATTTCGCGCAGCTCGCGATCGCCGTCAAGCGCAAATTCGAGCGCGGGTCGATCGGTCGCCGGCATTTCTTGTGCAACGTGGGCAACGACCAATCCCGGTTGAATATCGACGTCGCCAGCCTCGCTGTGAAGCTCGCCGCGGAGCATGGACAGAACACTGCTTTTGCCGCTGCCATTGACGCCGGTAAGGCCGACTTTCTGACGGGCGAAAATAGTCAGATTGGCGCCTTCGAGCAAGCGCTTCGCGCCGCGTTGCATGGTGACGTTGCGCAGGGTGATCATTCGAAGTCCACGAAGTGGTGTTGGCGGGCAAGCACGATGCGAAGTCTCGATTGCGGCATCGGTGCGTGCCGCCGCGAAAGAAGAGTGAAGGTGGGATGGGGTGGCTGACGGGACTCGAACCCGCGACAACCGGAATCACAATCCGGGACTCTACCAACTGAGCTACAGCCACCGTTGAGCCAGACTCTCAATCAGCGAGACGGCCAAGATCTTAAGCCGGGATCCTTATTTGGCCTGCCCGACGGGAATCGAACCCATAACCCCCAGCTTAGAAGGCTGGTGCTCTATCCGGTTGAGCTACGGGCAGGGAGCACCCTTCACACCGGTTGCCTCAAGGATGCTGGTCGGGGTGAGAGGATTCGAACCTCCGACATCCTGCTCCCAAAGCAGCATGTTGCGCCGACGCTAAGTTACTGAATGTCGGAGTGATTCGAGACTTTTGAACCTGTAATCGCTAACTGAAACTGGCGCAATTGTACGAGAAACCCTCTAGCACGGCAACGGAGTATTAGCGGTCGTAACAAGCCCATGATGCCGCGCGCTACCGCGGCTTGCGTAAGGGTCGAAAATGGTATCGCGCAGACCGTACACGCTTGGCTGTTACAATCACGCATGCCCCTATCTAACTATGCGTTTGACAAGTTCGTCGCGCAAGAGTTATCCGAGCTGACTGCGCCAACTGCGATCTCAGTTCTTCACGAATTTCCTAGCATAGATGGATGGCTTCAGACCTTCATTCTAAAAAACATGTTGGAACGGAACTTGCCTCACAAACACGCAGCGCTAGCGTTTGCGTTGCTCCGCCGAGCGCAGGCCGCAATCGAGGACTATGACGATGCCTGCGCCGCTCTAAAATTGGTTGTACAAAGGCAGACAACGATCTCTCAATATTTCCGCCTCCTCCGAAAGGTCGAGGCGACCATCGCATCGCTATATCAAGCGTTTGATATCGCGCGCAAGCCGCTTCAAAGCGATATTTTTGAACCCAACGACGGTACACCGTATCAACGCCTGAATTGCATTTACAACCGCAGTAGACACGTTAACACCCTCTCCCTGCCCGCCGGTCACCTCCACCCGGTTTGGCTACAAAATGATGGACTCTACACCGACGGCGCTTTCCTCCGATTCGACGAACTGGAGCAGCAACTCCGCGACCTGGGACGAATCGCAGAGCGGGTGTCGAACCATGATGCATTCCCACCTACTGACTCATAGCTTAGGTGTTACCCAAAACCAGTCGGGCCACGTAACGTTGCTAACGGTTTGTTGTTTGAACCGCGTACACCAAGCCGAAACACCATCGTCATACGCTGACTGCACACATTGGCGAAGCGAGTTTGAGATCGGCAGAATCGGTGATTCGAATTAAATGCGACTAAAGTAATCGGGGGAAAGGAGTAGGAACTCGTCGATAACCTTTTCCTGTAACGTCTCGTCGTTAGCGTGTTCATACTCGATACGATCTCGCGTTTGTCTTGGTTTGCCGCATGTTCATCTGTCAAGCCATCGAACGGGGCCGCCCATCCCTATGACGGTAATCATTAGTACTATCTGGGGTGGCAAGGTAAATATCGTTGTGGATCGCCGCATCTGTCGACGCATCTCCAATGACTCTGTGGAGGTTCTAGACGATCAGTCAAACAAGCTTGTGTTGGTTCAATGCCATGGGGCCGTCTTCGCAATTGCATACACCGGGGTCGCGGTCACCCATCAGGTGTGGATGGATCACACTATCGCGAGTTGTCTTGCACATCGAAGGCTGGAATCAGCCTTCATTCAGCCTGGCTCAGCGCTACTCGCAAGGCCCGCGCACACCGTGATCCAAGAGCTCAAATTCAACCTTAATGGCACGTTGAACACTGACAAACTGTCCCGACTAGAGCGTCTCCAGTTGCATATCCAAGGATGGGAATACGGAAAGGAAAGGCTGATTCCATTCTCTTGCACGCTAACTCGTCGTCCTCCGCAAGCCAATGGCAACCTATACTTCCGCCAGTCTTACCAGCCTCTTGGGAAGTTCTTCCGTGAGAATCCCCATGGGTTATGGGTTGAAACACTCGGCGACGATGGAGGGGCGATAGAAAACGCCGTACAAGCGTTGAAATCGTCAGTGGGTTTCACTCACGACGATGTCGAGTACCACCTACGTCAAGCGGTCAGAGACCGGTCACTTGAAACGGACACGGTGAGTCCGTCGTGTATAGCGGTACAAGTTGACCCCCGTCTAGTCGAAGGTCATATGACGTTCACTTATTACCCCCATGGAACGGTGACAGACGGGTACCCGTTGTTAAGCCCATGGGTGATGACTCCGCGGATGATTTGCTCGCCGTCTCTGTCGACCTCCGCATATTCGCGTTTGAGCGAGTGCGGGAGCTACCTAGTTGGAGGGTTCTCGGATGGAAATACCAAACTGAACGTTGTCACCCGACTCCCGGTCGAGCATGGGATGGCACATTGGACTGGGGCATTGACTGCGCGATTACAGATACGACCCAAAGCCCCATAGCGCGAAATATGAAGCACATCCCGCCAACTGGAGCCGATGCCCACGTCGCGGGGTGGAGTCGGTTCGTGTGTAGGTATCCGAACGGTCGTCAGCTTATAACGCGCTGGAGTAAGGCCGGCAGGGTATCGCTGACCTGAGGGAAATGGGGAGTATTAGCGAATCGCTAATACTCCGCTAATATTGTCCGACTTATCCACAGCCCCGGTGCATTCAAGTCTTTGATTTTTTGGGTCGGGGTGAGAGGATTCGAACCTCCGACATCCTGCTCCCAAAGCAGGCACGCTACCAGGCTGCGTCACACCCCGGAAGCTCGCTACTATAACCGGTTGCCGTGAAGCGGGTCAATTTGCGCGCTCGACGATGACAGCGGACCGCGAGGACCAGACGGCGACGAGCGGACGGCGAGGTCGAGACGGCCAGGCGCAGAACAAACTATGCTGTTAATGCGGTGTAGAAGTCGGTACTAGTGGGTCGTCTTTAGTCTTCGTGTCATTCGGGGCAGTTGCGTAACGACCGGGCGCATTTTGCGTAACGACCGGGCGCATTTGCGAAACGACTGGCGCGCCCCAATGTTGCATCTCACGCGAGCGCTTAAGCAAAACCTAGAAGCTCACCGAGAATTGGGCACAACCGGGACATTGGGCACAACCGGGACATTGGGCAAAACCGGGACGTTAGGGCGGTGGTCGCGCAAGCGTTGCGTTGCCGAATCGCGTCGAAGAAGTCGGCACGGTGCGACTGCAACTACGCTATCGCTTATTGAATATGGTCAACGCGCGATGATTGATGGACGCTATTAGATTACGGCAGACAAGACCGGTGTAGGGGCAAGGCAACATAAGCATTCGCAGTTGGCAGCAGAAATATTCGATCGATCACCGCGCAGCCGACGCATGCAGGCAACAGGTTCGGATGTTGCTTGCAGCGGCAGCGAATTTCTGATATCAAAGCGACTTTTTTTATTGCCGATGTTCTCTTCTGCTGCACGAGTTTCTCATGCACGCATTTCGTTTCTCCACTCTATTTTTTCGGAAAGACCGCTATGAACGCTGAATTCCAACCTGGGTTC
>JBDTMS010000297.1:0-5687 GCA_039934195.1 Betaproteobacteria bacterium | reverse complement strand
CGCCGCAGATCGTTACCTTCGATTCGCGCCCCGGCGTTGCCTACTATGAGATGTACGCGACCGACGGCATCCCGCGCGCTACCGGTCACGAGCCGGACCCGATGCTGACGAAGAAGGGCGGCTTTCCCGCGCCGGGCGCGACCTGGTTCAGACTGGTTCGCTTCGCACCACGGCCGCCGGAAGGCAGCAAGCCCGATCCGCGCGGTTACGAGAAATTTCTCGACGAGCTGTCGCATAAAGTTCCCGGCATGGCGGAACACTTCGAACGCGACACGCCGGGCATGCACACGTCGGACAGTGTCGACTACGGCATCGTTATTCGCGGCGAAATGATTCTCGAGCTCGACGACGGCAAAACCGTGCATCTGCGAGCGGGCGACTGCGTCGTGCAAAACGGCACGCGGCATCGCTGGCGCAATCCACTGTCCGAGCCGTGTCTCATGGCGTTCGTGCTGATCGGTGCGGTCAAGCGCGACGGGTGATGCGTCGGCGTTGCCATCGCTATCGTCCTAGGGCGGACAGCCGAAGGCAGCTATCTCCTGCGATCCACTGAACCGGTGGCTGCGCATCGGTGTATCGCGCTTACCCGAGCCACGGTGCTGAGGAGAAGCGCGGTCTAGGTTCCCATCTTCGCGGCGAGATCCATGAAGTCGGACGCGACGATATCGACCTTGCCTTGCGCGTCCTCGGCGGTGTCGGCTTTGCGTTTGCCGCCGAATTCGAGCGGACGCGTTATCAGCGCCGTGCGCAAACCTAGCTTCTTTGCCGCCAGCAGATCGTCCATATGCGCTGCCGCCATCATGATTTGCGACGGGTCAGGTCCGAGGAGCTTGGCGGCGCCCAGATAGACCTCAGGGTCGGGTTTGTAATGGCCGAACAGCTCCGCCGACAAGATGCAGTCCCACGGCAGCCCGGCATACTTGCCCATATCGGTGAGCAGCGAGACGTTGCCATTGGACAGGGTCGATATGATGTAGCGCGACTTCAAGCGCTGCAATCCACCGACCGAGTCAGGCCACGGCCACAGCCGATGCCACGCGCGGTTGAAGTGGTCGATTTCTGCTTCGGACAGCCCATCGATGTTGAATTGACGCAGCAGGTCATTCAAGATCAAGCGGTTCAGGCCATCGATGTTGGTCCAGGCAATCTCGCCGCTACGTACTTTCTTCATCGCAGGCTGATAACCGCCGCGCCAGCCGTCGGCAAACGCGACCCAGTCCGCATCGATCCCCTTGCGCTTGCCGAGCCACTCGCCTTCACGAATGATCGAGCCACGCCAATCGACCACTGTCCCGAACACATCGAAGACCAGCGCCTTGACCGTCCCGTGCAGGCCGGCGTTCGGCGCACCGGGCGACTCTGCAGCCGCTGCAGCAGTTAAGCTCGACGCGCCTGCCGTCACCGCAGCGAGCGATGCGGCCCCGGCAATCATAAAGTCTCGTCGACCGCCTGGCAGTCGGCCCTCGTCGTCATCTTGCACCATGGCTCCTCCAATTCTTTTGCGGGGTTTGGATTCCGTATTCGAGTTTACCGCCATGTAGCGAACATCGCAGACTCGACCGCGCCGCTGCGCTGTGCATGTCGTTATGCAGGCGCGGGCGAGAATCATGTCCGTACTCGGCACGCATCGTCGTTCAACGCGCCGCTCCACCGTTCAATGCAGCACAACAGAGTGCGATCCGTGTCGATCGCCACAGTCGATATGTGCTACCGCAGGTTTTCTCGCATCCGCATACAATCGCGGTGCGGCGATGGCAGCTCGCCGCAATACTAATATTCTTCTCTCGATTGCGGAGTTAGAGATGATCGATCACATCGGCTTGGCGGTTAGTAATTTCGACGTCAGCAAAGCGTTCTACACGAAGGCGTTCGCGCCGCTCGACTACCAGCTGATCATGGAGGTCACCGCCGAGATGACGGGCAAGTATCCGGCAGCGGGCTTCGGCGTACCGCCGAAGCCGGACTTTTGGATCAGTGGCGGCGGCAGCAATATTCAACGGGTGCACGTCGCACTCCGGGTGGACAACCGCCCCGCAGTCGACGCGTTCTACAAAGCCGCGATTGCAGCAGGCGCGCGCGACAACGGCGCGCCCGGCATCCGGGCGAACTACCACCCGGATTATTACGGCGCGTTTGTGCTGGACCCTGACGGACACAACATCGAAGCGGTCTGTCACGCGGCCGGGTAGCTGTCTTGGCGCTTTCGGCTGCGTGCGAATCGCGCGTTGCAACGACTGATCGGCCAACGCTGCGCAACGATGGGTTTTCGCAAGGCGCCGCTACTGCACACACCGTGCTGCGCGGCGTACGAATGCAACCGGTTTCGCGATAGCTCGTGCCGTTTACGCCTTACCACATGGGGCCCGGGCTGCTAATCAAGTCGCTCCTGCGCGGAAGCTTCAGTTTGATGGTATTTGGCTGGGCGCAGATGATCATGGACATCCAGCCCCTCGTCGGTTTGATTGCCCATCACGGCAGGCTGCACGGATTTAGCCACACGTATCTCGGCGCAACTCTCATCGGCGCGTTTTCGGCAATCACCGGAAAGTATTTGTCGCAGGTCGCGCTCGCCGCCGTGCTCGAGAAGCGCTGGAGAAATCGAGATCCTCTGGTCGGTCGCCATCGTCAGCGCGTTCGTTGGATCGTACAGTCACGTCATTCTCGACAGAGTTGTACATAGCGACATGCAGCCTCTGTATCCATTTGCCGGCAACGGATTGCTGGGGCTGCTGTCAGGGCGGACTCTGCGCCGGCTATGCGTATACAGTGGCATCGTGCGTGGGCGCCGTTCTATACTTTCTCGTGCAGGTTGCGATCGCACGCCGCGCCGCGCCGGTCGAGGCGATCGGCGCGATGCCGGCGGATGCCAGTTCTCCGGGTAAGAATACCGATGACTAGCGCGAGGTTCATCCATGGATCCATTGAATAGTCTGGTCGCCTCGCTTGGCATTCCAGTCAAGCCGAGGACGACAATCGCGGTTGGCTTCGCGGTGATCATCGGCGTCGTCTGCCTAGTTTCATTCGCGGGTCTGGTTTACCTCAAGCTGGCGCGTCCCACCGACGATGTAGGTTTGTTCTTGAACATTTTCTTGAGCAGCCTTGGCTACATTGTCGGAATCCTCACGGGCATCCTCGGAATCAAAAGCGACTGAGCGCCGGCTCACCACTGGTGCGGCCGGTTGCCGCGAGTATCTGTTGCGTCATCGCGTCACCTCTGGTCTAGCCCCTCGTAGCGCGAACAACTTGGATCGCTCGATGAAGAGCCGGCGTTCATTGGTCGCGCTGCTGTGCGCCCTGCTCGCGTGGGCGCCTCTATCGACTCCGGCTGCGTCGGATACGTCGATGGCGTTCATCGGCAGCCAGATCGCGTCGCACGGTGGGCGCACGGGCGTGTATGTTCTGGACAAGGCAGCAGAAGCACTGCTCGCGCGCGCCTGGCTAACGGACCATGCCCAGCGCACGATCGATGCGCAATACTTCATCTGGAGCACGGATAACATCGGCATTCTCGCCGCCGAGGCGCTGCTGCGCGCGGCGGATCGGGGCGTGCGGGTTCGCGTGATCGTCGACGATCTTATGATCGACGCGCCGGACAAATCGCTGCTGGCGCTCGCCCGGCATCCGAACATCGAAATCCGGATCTACAATCCGCAGACTTCGGTCGGCATCCCGCTGCACAAGCGCGTGTTTAATGTCGCCACCAACGTGCGCGGGGTCAATCAGCGCATGCACAACAAAACGGTACTCGTAGACGGCGCCATCGCGCTCACCGGTGGGCGCAATATGGCCGCCGAGTACTACGACTATAACCAGGAATACAATTTCCGCGACCGCGACGCGCTGCTGCTGGGCGAAGTCGTCAAGACTATGCAGGCGAGCTTCGAGGCGTTCTGGAACAGCGACCTCAGCGTGCCGGTGGAGACGCTCTACGACGGCTCACGCTTCATGCAGAAGCACGTGAGCGTGCGGAATGCCGAAATCGAGGGCATCTATCGCGACTTGCACACCTACGCGCAAACGCCCGCGCACTTCGCTCCTGAGGTTCACGCCGACATCGACAACACGCCAACAGCGTTCGCTCGGCTGGCCGATGCGATGATCTGGACCGACGTGGATTTCGTCAGCGACTTGCCCGGTAAAAACGCCAACAAATTCCGGCTCAACGGCGGCGGGCTGATGACGGCGGCGCTGGCGAAATTGATCGCGAATGCGCAGCGCAGCATCGTCATTCAGTCGCCGTATCTCGTATTGTCCGAGCCGGCGATGGCGCTGTTCCGGCAGGCCATCGCACGCGGCGTGCAGGTGAGAATCAATACAAACTCACTGGCGTCCAGCGACAATATGCAGGCGTTCAGCGGCTATCGCAATCAGCGCGCGGCGCTGCTCAAGATGGGATTACAGATCTATGAGTACCGGCCCGATTCGCAAGTGCAGCGACAATCCCCGGCGCGCTCGAGCACAACGCAAAAGATGCCCATCTTTGCGCTGCATGCGAAAACCCTGGTTGTCGACTCGCAGGTCGTCTACATCGGCACCTACAACCTGGATCCCCGTTCGGAGAATCTCAATACCGAGGCCGGCGTGATCGTTCACAATGAGGCCCTGGCGCGCGCGGTTGAGGCTGCAATCGATATCGACATGCGACCCGGGAATAGTTGGAACGCGGCGAGCGACAACCCTGATCAGTACGTCTCGTTCGGCAAACGCAGCAAGGCTCGGTTCTGGCAGCTGGTGCCAATCAAGCCGTTACTGTAGCGCTGCGAGCCGCCATTTGTTCGAGGGATATGCTCGGCGGACGGAGTTAGTGCGCTGGCCGGAACATGGGAGATAACGATGAACGACGAGACCTTGAATCTCAGCATACGCAGCTTTCTGAAGATGGTCGGCATCAATTCTCAGCGCGCGATCGAGCAAGCCGTGGCGAAGGCAATCGTCGAGGGCACCATTGCCGATACGCAGTCTCTGCCGGCAAAGATGGTACTGACGATTCCGCAGTTGGCGCTGGCGGTTGAGTTCGAAGGCGCAATCAAACTGGAGTAGATCTCATCGTCCCGCGCGCGAGCTGACAGCGCTGCCTCGACGTAGCGCGTGGCCAGCAGGCATCGCAGAGCGGCCGGGTTCGACTGCGGACATCGGCAGTGCAACTAGAGAAGGCATACAGACGTCGTCTTTCACGGCCATGGCTCATGGAATCGCCTGCAATTGGAAAGCAGCCGGGAGTGCTGCGAGCACGCAACCGCCCCGCCGCGGCGGGCCCGGCAAGTGGCAGTTGGCCATGCGTCGCCTTAAGCGCCTGTGCGTTGCTTTGCGCATGTGCCGACTCGCCCAACTTCCCGCACGCGGCACCGTCTACCGGTAAGCGCCACGCACCGCTGGAGCAGGAATTTCACTCCGGCGATCTACTCAAATCCGACATCGACATCGCTGCCGAAGTCCATCTCCAGGAAAGCCTGGCATCGTCGCGGCTGTTGATGGAGAAACTCTACCGGCGCAATCCGCGCGAATGGCGCAAAGGCAACTACCGCAGCATGGACGCTGCGCTGGATCGTGCGTTCGATCCGCAAGCCGAGTTCTTCTTCCCCGAATTAGGCAACGCGCGCGGCGTCGAAGCGCTGCTGCTGGGGCTGAAACGCGAGTATTCCGGCGATCGCGTATTTGCCTTCGGCGTCGGGCTCGCGAGCATGGTC
>JBDTMS010000296.1:0-5693 GCA_039934195.1 Betaproteobacteria bacterium | reverse complement strand
GCGACAGCGTCGACCGGTTTTCGAATTGCAGCGGTCTGCATCATGTAACCACGTGAGGCGAGGTCGACGTGCCAACGTGCTGGCGCCGCTGAACAAACGCGAGTGGTGCGTCGGCGAATTCGACGCACCATCTCGCGCAAAGCGTGCCGTCCGCGACTAGAAGCGAAGTGCGGGGCGGCCCAGGCGAACGCGAAGGTGAGCGTCGCCCCACTTGATGTGCGCGGTCAGGCGTTCAGGCGGCTGCGCGCACGCGGTTGCGTCGCGCCCGTTCGCCATTGCCGGTTCGTGTCACCCGCCGCTCACCGCCCAGCAGCGCGACGGCAAGCTCGCTCACCACAGCAGCGGTGCGGCCATCATGATCGTGCAACGGATTATATTCCGTGATCTCAACCGCGAGCAGGCGCGGATCGCGTCCGATCGACGCAAGTTCGCCGAGCAGCTCGACGGCGCGCAGGCCGTTGGGCTCGGGGCTGCCGACACCCGGCGCATCCTGCGGATCGATCGCGTCGACATCGAGCGTCACCCCGAAGCCGGCGCTGCCACGCGAGGCGATTGCATGTGCTTCCGCCATGACCGCTGCGAGTCCGCGGCGCACGATCTCTTCCATGTAGAACACGCGCACATTGAGTCTTGCGAGGAGCGCATGTTCCTCCGGTTCGAAACTGCGAACGCCGACCAGGCAGACATTTTCCGGAGACAACGCCGGCACATCGGCGAGCGCCAGTAGACTCGGATCGCCGTAGCCGAGCAAACAGGCGAGCGGCATCCCATGCAGCGCGCCGCTGTGTGACGTAGTTGGCTGATGCGCGTCCATGTGCGCGTCGATCCAGATCAAGCCCAGCGAACCGCGCGAGCGCACCGCTTGCGCGACACCATTCCAGGCGCCGATCGCGCAAGAGTGGTCGCCGCTCAAAACGAATGGCCTGGCGCCGCTTCGCATGATGCCGAGCACACGCTCGCTGAGCCGCGCACACAAGTCGCGAACCGCGCTGAGGGGTTCAACATGCGATGCCGGCGGCAACGTCGCGTCCCAGCGCGTGCGCAGACCGGCTTGCTTTAGACGCGTCGTGAAGCTTGAGCGCAGAAGTGCTTCGGGCCCGAGGCCGCAGCCGACGTCCGGCGCACCACGGCCGCTTGCCGCAGCGATGATGTGAATCGCGTGCGAGGCTACCGGCGCCTCCAGTTGCACAGCGAACATCCGATTTTCAGTCATGGCATCACTCCCCGTTGCTCAAAGCGTGAGGAACACACCGGCGGGCGGCCGGTACCAGCGTCACTGCGCAGCTCGGTGTTACGCTCGGGCCGCGGTCGACGCGCAATACGCAAACATCGTTCCGACCGGACAGCTATATGGGGACGTGCGACGACATATCCAGAGTCGCGCGACAAACCGCGGAAACTCAGTTGCAATCGGGTGGCGGGACGACCACCGCTGCGTAGGGATGCCGGCGCGTGATGAGGCCCGAATGGGCGAACACGTCGAGGGCAACTTCATACAACGCCGGATCGAGCCCGGCGTCTGCGCCCCAACACTCGAGCCGCTGATAGTAGTCGACGGCAGCAACCAGGGCCGAGTCGTCGATGCGAGGGAAGAAGCATTGCACACTTGCTGCGACTTCGGCTGGCGGTGCGCTATGAGCCCAGCCGCGTGCTTTGCGGTACGCGGGCATGAAACGCGGTGCCGCCTCGCTTCGCAGCCACGCGGGGGATGCAGCCAGGCTGCTGAACGCAACCGGACCGATCGCGTGCCCAACCGAGGCGACGATGTGCGCCGCGCCTTCCGATTCGAGCTGCTGCGGGTAAGGCGCTTGTTCGTGTATGTAATCGCCGCGACCGGCGCGAAACGCATCCAGCATGTGCTGCGTGTCCCCGGCGTCGATCGATCGAACGGCACCAAGCCTCACGCCCTGCCGATGCAACGCATACGTCAGCATCGCCTGCGGCTGGCCACCGTGGACGAACAGGAAAGCCGCGTCGCGCAACGCGGACCAGTCAAATTCGCCGCCTGGAATATTCTTAGCGGCTAAATTGCCCTCTGCAAGATCCCGATCAGGTAAATCACGTACGGGTCCGCGAGCAGCGATGAGAAAGCCATCGCGCTGATTGATTTGCGCGAAGTGGACGAACGGTGGCCGTTCGCTCCGTTCGAGGTACGGCCAGCTCGCCGATACGGCGGACTGCGACACATCGATCGCGCCGCTTGCGATGAACTCGCCGACCGTCTTGTCGGCCGGCATCACGCTGTAGACCGGCTGGAAATCTTCCGCAGCGAAAAAACCATTCCCGATCCCCGCCAGTAGTGGACTGTAGAACACTGAATGACGGTAGACCATGAGTCGCAGCGGCTGCATGTTCACCTCTTCGTAGGTTAAGCAAGAGCGGCAATAGCGGGCGATGACGGCCTTTTGCTATATGGAATTCGTCGTATTGAAGCCCGCCCGCGCGGCGAGCAGGATAGTCCGACCGAATCCATGCCTAACGTTGCCAATGGTTCTCTCTTTTGCATGCGGAGGTCAAGATGTCGTATGGCGCGTCCGTTAACGGCGTGAAGGGCAAGCGCAACCAGATTGAGGGAACCACTGGGGCACTTTGCCGATCTCATAATGCGACGGATCAGACAACTCACGATTCAACGACACATTCAACTAGGGGCACACGTCCGCCAGATTGCATTTTGATTCAACACGGGGAACACGCCCGGACTGCAGCAGCGGCTACGGAAACGGCCATGCATCGCGCCAAATCCAATAGTTCGCCGAACAGCGCCGAGGGCGAGGCGAAGCTACACCGTTCGCACGGTGTGTCTTCTACGTCGTTGCTTGTTACCACGATTACCCGTACGTCTCGTTCCCATCCTCGTTTCACCTCGTTGTTTCCCCGGTTCTATCAATACACGTGTCGGCGACGCGCGCCACGGCCTCGTTGCGAGTGTTCGAGTAGCGTAACGTCCATGCGGACGTTGGCGTTACTCCGATTCCGACACCTGCGCGTCGAAAGCGCGTGTGTTGCACCACCTGTGGCGGGCGCGAAAATGCTGGCAAGAAAGCTGCTTTGTGTTAATGCGAAATCGCGAGCTAGGATTGCTGCAGAGGGGTACGCGACCGGTTACACGGCAAGGTGCGGAATAGAACAGTTGCGGTGGAGCGAGGCGACGCGATTCTAACGCGTATACGCAGTTCGACTTGGTGCGTTAATGCCAGTAAGCGGTGCTAGAGCAGATGTTTTGAATGAGCAACACTACAAAGATCCATCCAGCGTATCGGAGCGGTCGTATAAAAAGACGATGCGACAGATGAAAAATAAGAATGGAGGTAGCGGCTCAATAGATCATTTTAGGAGAGAAGCTTCATGATGACGCTCGTCGAAGGCTACAAAGCGAGATATTCGTCTTCTGCACACGAAGAGATGTCTCTGGAAGACTACCTGCAGCTATGCCGTAAAGACTCGGATGTCTATGCGAGCGCCGCGGAGCGCATGCTGGCAGCAATCGGGGAACCCGAGTTGATCGACACGAAGCTCGATCAACGCCTCTCCCGCATCTTCTCCAATCGAATACTGAAAGTCTATCCCGCGTTTCAGGAGTTCTACGGCATGGAAGACGCGATCGCACAGATCGTCGCCTTCTTCAAACATGCTGCACAAGGACTCGAAGAGCGCAAACAGATCCTCTATCTGCTCGGTCCCGTCGGCGGTGGCAAGTCGTCAATCGCCGAGCGGCTGAAACAGCTGATGGAACGCAAGCCGATCTACGCGCTCAAGGGCTCGCCGGTCAACGAATCACCACTCGGGTTGTTCACGCCGGACGAACACGGTGAGATGCTGCAGTCGGAATACGGCATTCCCTTACGTTACCTGCACGGAATCATGTCGCCCTGGGCGATCAAGCGCCTGGAAGAGTTCGACGGCGATATCTCCAAGTTCCGCGTCGTTCGCATACAGCCGTCGGTTCTGCGTCAGATGGCGATTGCCAAGACCGAACCCGGCGACGAAAACAATCAAGACATCTCATCGCTTGTGGGCAAGGTCGACATCCGCAAGCTCGACAAATTCGCGCAGGACGATCCTGACGCGTACAGCTACTCCGGCGGGTTATGCTTGGCCAATCAAGGCCTGCTCGAGTTCGTCGAGATGTTCAAAGCGCCGATCAAGATGCTGCACCCGTTGCTGACTGCAACGCAGGAAGGTAATTTCAAGGGTACCGAAGGTTTTTCCGCGATTCCGTTCAACGGCATCATCCTCGCTCACTCGAACGAATCGGAATGGCAGTCGTTCCGCAATAACCGGCACAACGAGGCCTTCCTCGACCGTATCTACATCGTCAAGGTGCCCTACTGCCTGCAGATGTCCGAGGAAGTGAAGATCTACGAGAAGCTGCTTCGCCACAGCGCGTTGTCTCAAGCGCCGTGCGCACCGGGCACACTGGACATGATGGCGCAGTTCTCGGTTCTCTCGCGGTTGAAAGAGCCGGAAAATTCGAGCATCCATTCCAAGATGCGCGTGTACGACGGCGAGAGCCTGAAGGATACCGACCCGAAGGCGAAGTCGTACCAGGAATATCGCGATTACGCCGGCCCCGACGAAGGCATGACGGGAATCTCTACGCGCTTCGCCTACAAGATTCTGTCCACCGTGTTCAACTACGATCAGTCTGAGGTCGCTGCCAACCCGGTGCACTTGATGTACGTGCTGGAGCAACGTCTCGGCCGCGAAGATTTCCCCGATGAGACCAAGCGCAGGTATCTCGACTTCATCAAAGGATATCTCGCGCCGCGCTACGCAGAATTCATCGGTAAAGAGATCCAGACTGCCTATCTGGAGTCGTACTCCGAATATGGCCAGAACATCTTCGATCGCTACGTGACGTACGCGGATTGCTGGATTCAGGACGAGGATTTCCGCGATCCGGACACCGGCGAGTTCTTCGATCGTTCAGCGTTGAATACTGAGTTGGAGAAAATTGAGAAGCCTGCAGGCATTGCGAATCCGAAGGACTTCCGCAACGAGATCGTAAACTTCGTTCTGCGAGCGCGCGCGAACCATGGTGGCAAAAACCCGCACTGGAACAGCTACGAAAAATTGCGCGAAGTAATCGAGAAGAAGATGTTCTCCAGTACCGAAGATCTACTTCCAGTGATCTCGTTCAATGCGAAAGCATCAGCTGAAGATCAGAAGAAGCATCAGAATTTCGTCGAGCGCATGGTAGATAAGGGATACACGGAAAAGCAGGTGCGCTTGCTGTCGGAATGGTATCTGCGGGTCCAGAAATCTTCGTAACCGTGGAGGGGAGGGTGAAGGCTATGAGCAAGAGTCATTCGGTGTCTCAACGCTTATCCTTTGCGCCTGCGTTATGAATTACCTGATCGATCGCCGGCTCAACGGACGCAACAAAAGCGCTGTTAATCGGGAACGGTTTATCCGCCGCTACAAAGAGCAGGTTCGGCGTGCCGTCAAAGGTATGGTCGCGGAGCGCTCGATCACCGATATGGCGAAAGGCGGCGACGTCAAGGTGCCGGCTCGGGACATCTCCGAGCCCGGCTTCGGTTACGGTTCTGGCGGCGATTGGGAAACGGTGCATCCCGGCAATAAAGAATTCGTGAAGGGCGATCGCATTCCACGGCCCGATGGCGGCGGTGGTGGCGGCGGGGGCAATCAGCCAGGCGAAGGACAGGGCATGGACGATTTCGTGTTCACGC
>JBDTMS010000295.1:0-5715 GCA_039934195.1 Betaproteobacteria bacterium | reverse complement strand
TGCCCCACTTGGTCGGTGCCCAGTTTTCTTCGAACGGCTTATCGCTCGTCTGAGCGAGCGCTACGGCTGTGCTGCCTAGGCACACCGCAGCGACGAATGTATTTAGAAGTCGCAATTTCATCGCAATTCTCCTACCCCATCGTTTAGTGGACAGGTCTGTCGTTGCAGGCCCGTGCAAACAGGTTGGGATCTTCCGCTGGAAAAAACACGGGCAATCCGCTCCTCGCGTGCACATGACAGCACAAACGTAAGCCGACTGCAAGGTCGCTGCTGTGCTCGCTGATCGAGCAACAGAACGCCGAGCGCATCGGTCCCGTCGAGCAACGAAGACCGATGCAACGACTACATCGACTCAGTCGTCATCATGGTGACGACGGTGATGGTGATCGCCCTCATCGTCGTCGGGCACGCCGATGAGCGGCGCGTTATGACGAAACTGATTGAAGTCGAACGCGGACATCAGATCGCCGATCGCCGGTGTATTGTGCGGCTTGTAGCCGCCCGGCGCTTGCACCGGGTTAGGTAGATTGTCGCGGCTGCGGCTGGAGAGCGGATTGAGACCCCAATTGCGTTCGATAAATTTCAAAATAGAGGCATGGTCGTAATACGTGTGATCGACGAAGCCTTCCTTGGCATACGGAGATACGATCACGAGCGGAATACGCGTGCCGTCGCCGAAGAAATCGACCGGCTGCACGTAGCCGGAATCGTAATAGCCGCCGCCTTCGTCCTCGGTGAGAATGATCGCGGTCGATTGCCACAGCTTGTGCTTGCGGTGAACGATGTTCACCAGGTCGGTCACGAAGTTCTCGTAATTCGACACCAGCGAATTGGCGGGATGACCGGCCATGGTTTCCAGCGGGCGCACGTAGACAACCTCTGGCAGCGTGTCTTCCTGTATGTCGGTGTACAGCGCCGAGATATCCTGCAGGTTCGCACGCTTCGATGCGTCGGTCATCACCGAAGTAAACGCGATGAGCGGATCGCAGATGCCGCAGTATTCCGAGGTCGGCTTGCTGCCGTCGCCGCGGCCGCCGGAATAATATTTCCACGACACCCCTTTCGCTGCCAGCGCGTCGGCAATCGTCGGCAACGTTGCAGGTTGCGGCGGCAGTGTGAACGGCGACGCGGTTCTGTCGACCGGCGTGCCATCGGGTTTGTAGCCGAGACCGTAGTTGTTCACCAGATAGTAGTGGCCCGGTGCGCACTTGGGCGGCACGTGCAAGGTCGCAAGATAGTTAGCGATGGCCGCGACGCCGGGCTGCGCTGCGTCCGCGCAATTGACGTATGAGCCGCCGGAATAACCATCCTCCGTGTACCAATTGGGATTTCCCGCGACCGATTGCGGATTCGGATTCTCGATCTGGCTCACGTTCGTCCCGAGAGCAGTCACGCTGGTGGGCGGCGTCGCCGCGCTGCCGTTGCTGTTGTAGAACGCGGCATCGCCCGTTACCAGCGCAAGGAAGTTTGCGCCGGTGCCGCCCATGATGGCCTGATGATAGTTGTCGCCGATGACGTAGTGGCGTGCCATTTCCTGGAAGAACGGCGCATCGCCTGCCTGCATGTTGTAGAAACCCATCGCGAGCGCGCCCTGCACGGTATCGTCCACGAAATCGCCCGCGGTGTGATTGCCGGTACCCGCCGTTTCCGCGACCCACACGAACAAATCATGACGACCGGTGCCGATCTGCTGCCACATCTGAAAGAAACGATGCACCGGATCGCCGACGAACGCGTCATACGGTGCGTACTTGCTGATCTGAAATGGACCGTTGTTGAGATGCGCCGGAAAGCGCTTGTCGACGATGCCTTGCGGCTGACCGGTGGCGTACGTGGTGTTGGGCACCGGCAGCTTCGCGTAGGGTCCCGTGCGATGCGGATCGATCGAATAGGTACCGTTCTCGGTCGCAGTCATCTGCGCTGCACGCGAGAAGTTCGGCCCTGGCTGGCCGTTCTCATCGACGATGCCTTGCGACCAGAGATTCTGAATGGTTTGTCCATGCCGCGGACGATACGTCCCGAAAATGTTGTCGAACGTGTCGTTCTCGCCGACTACGACGATGACGTGCTTGATCGGCGTGGTCGAATCTGCAAGCGCATCGGCAGCAAACGCCCCCGCCACTGCACAGGCGAGTCCCGCGGCTGCGCCAGACTTCAGCAGGCTTAATGTATTCATTGGTTTGGTTCCTCAGTTATGGAATGACAAAGCGACATGCTCGATAGCGCCGAGGGCCAGATGCTCGTTGCAACTTCGAGCGCGTCGGCTATTCGGCTGCGGGAATTCTGATCGAGGCATGTTGCGCGGCGGTGTTCGCGCTAGAGGAGAAATGGGGTCGATCGGCTTACGCGCGCTGAATGTTTCGTGACAACGCCGTAAGCGTGGCGTCAGTGTTTATTGCGCTAGCCGGGCCGTTGCGGCGCCGCGCGCGGCAACGACGCTCGATCGGCTCATCGCAGAAGAAATTTCCTGCACAGCGGGACGCGTGTCACCGGCTCGACCGCAAGCAGCTTGCCGTCGGCGTAGACATCGAAGGTGTGCGAGTCGACTTGAATGTCGGGCAACGCATCGTTGTGGATCATGTCTTTTTTGCTGAGCTTGCGCACGCTGGTGATCGGCAGCATCGGTTTTTGAACGTCGAGCTTGCGTGCGACGTCGTTGTCGATTGCGAGCTGACTGACGAACGTCGCCGACAACCAATTCTTCGCGCGCCCGAGTGCACCCCACATCGGTCGTTGAATCATCGGCTCCGATAGAAAAATGCTGCCGTTGCCATCGCCCATCGCAGACCAGGTAACGAAGCCGCCCTTGATGATCTGAAACGGCTTGATGCCGAAACTCGCGCGCGGCCAGATGACCAGGTCCGCCATCTTTCCCGGCTCGATCGAACCGACGAAGCCATCGATACCCGCAGCGCGCGCCGGATTGATCGTGTACTTGGCCACGTAGCGTTTGATGCGCTCATTGTCTGCTCGCGCGGTTTTTTCCGCGGCGAGCCGGCCGACACGATCTTTCATCACGCTCGCGAGCTGCCAGCACTTGGCGATATTCTCTGCGAGACGTCCCATGCCTTGCGTGTCGGTGGCGAAAATCGAGATCGCGCCCATGTCGTGCAGCACGTCTTCGGCGCCCATGGTTTGCGGCCGCACACGTCCTTCCGCAAACGCGACGTCCTCGGGAATGCCGTAGTTCAAATAGTGCGCGAGCATCGTCATCGGCACGCCCTCCTCCAAACCGTAAGGCGTGAACGGGTTGGTTGGATTGGTCGACGATGGCAGTACATTGGGATAACCGTTGACGCGCAGCAGGTCCGGCGCGTGTCCGCCGCCGGAACCTTCGGTGTGATACATGTGCGCGGTGCGCCCGCCGATCGTGCGCATCGTGTCTTCGCAGAAACCGAATTCGTTGATCGTGTCGGTGTGGATGTGTACAGAAAAGTCGTTGCGGTCGGCTGCAACCAGCGACCCGTTCAGCACCGCCGGCGACGCGCCGTAGTCTTCATGGATCTTGACGCCGAGCGCGCCGCCCGCGACCGATTCTTCCACCGCGCCGGGTACCATGCAGCCGCGCCCGAGGAAACCGAAGTTGAGCGGAAATTCGTCCGCGCCTTGAATCAGGCGCCCCAATATGTTCGGCCCGGAGCAGCTAACGTCGAAGTGCGGCCCCGGCGACATTCCGACCATCGTCGTCGTGCCGCCTGCCAACGCATGCCAGCATTGCTGCGGCGACAGAAAATGCGCGTGCGCTTCGACGCCACCCGCCGTGACGATGAAGTTGTCGGCATGCACGACCGTCGTGTTCGGTCCGCAGCGCAATTTCGGATCGACGCCGTTCATCACATTCGGATTGCCGGCTTTGCCGATACCGACGATTTTGCCGTCGCGAATACCGATATCCGCCTTCACGATGCCGACCATCGCGTCGATGATGATCGCGTTTTGCACGACCATGTCGAGTGCGCCGGATGCATAGGTGCCGGTCGGGTCGAAGCCTTCGCCGTCGCGCATCACTTTGCCGGCGCCGGTGGAAAGCTCATCGCCATAGCTCGTGTAGTCGCGCTCCACCTCAGCCAGCAGCGAAGTATCGGCGAGACGCACGAGGTCGCCGCGAGTGGGTCCGTGCAGATTGATGTATGTGGCGCGATCCAGCTTCATTATTGTTCTCGTGGTTGACTGCGAGGGTCGTTGTCATTGGTTGTCTGCGAGCAAAGGGCGCGCGCATCACGCGCCGCGGTAACCGCCCTGGCGCGCGCGCTCCAGCGCAGCCGCTTTGACCGCATCATCGTGAATCGAGCCTTCGGTCAGCTCGGCAAATCCACGGATCAAGCCGCTGCCGCCGATCTGCACGAGCTCGACGGTGGTCGCGACACCAGGTTCGAATCGCACGCCGGTGCCGGAGGCTTTGTCCAAACGCATGCCGAACGCCTTCTCGCGCTCGAACTCCAGTGCGCGATTCACTTCGAAGAAATGCGCGTGACTGCGTACCTGGATCGAGCGATCGCCGGTGTTGACCACCGTGACGCTTGCGCGCGGGCGTCCTGCGTTGATCTCGATTTCACCGCCACCGGGAATGATCTCACCGGGAGTGGGTTCGGATTGCACAGTCGCCGTGCCGGGCGCGATAGGATCGAACAGCGCCACGAGCTTGGTGCCTTCGGCAAAACAGCCTTCGATCGCCAGCACATGGATCATCGACGCGACGCCGGGCTCGAGATCGTCGGCGCTGAGCAGGGAACGTCCGTGCTCGACGACCTGGGTATGGGTGAGGCCGCGCCTCGCAGCGGTCATCACCTCATCGGTGAGCAGCGCGACCGCCTCGGGATGACTGAGCTTGATGCCGAGCGAACGGTGGCGGCGCGCCAATTCGGCCGCGCTGAATACCGTTAGACGTTCAAGCTCGGTGGGCGTGAGATTCATCATGCCGGCGACCCTCCTGCTTTATGTGGTGGAATAATTTCGCGACGGTGCACGATGCGTGCCGCGCCGCGCGCGCGGTCCGAGAAACGCTAAGCGTCTGATCGCGCAGTGCGGCCGCTGTGAAACGCTCTGCATCGCCGATATGCGGTGCTCCGTTGTTGTGCGACTCGTGCACTCGCGGGGCGCAAACGCCCTGAACCTGCGTCCTTTGCGCCGCTCCCGTCTCGCCTCGCGCGCGGACGGGTAGATCGGGCACAATCCGACATGTGTCGCCCGGCCCCGCTGGTGCCGGGAGTCAAGGTTCGAGGAAAACGATGATTGCTCTGACTTGTGCGGAAATTCTCGCGGGCCGCGCGCCTGCCGATACGCCGATAACGTTGAAGGGTTGGGTGCGCACACGGCGCGACTCCAAAGCCGGCATATCTTTCGTGAACGTATCGGATGGCTCTGCATTTCATCCGGTGCAAACGGTCGCGCCCAACACGCTGGCGAATTACACCGACGCGGTGCTGCATCTCACGGCTGGCTGCGCGGTCGAAGTGACCGGGATCGTTGTCCCGTCGCCGGCGAAAGGCCAGCCGTTCGAGATCCAGGCGAGCGACATTCGCGTCGTCGGCTGGGTCGAAGATCCCGACTCTTATCCAATTCAGCCGAAGCCGCACACGCTCGAGTTCTTGCGTGAAGTTGCGCATTTGCGACCGCGCACCAACGTTATCGGCGCGGCGACGCGAGTACGCCACACGATTGCGCAGTCGATCCACCGGTTTTTTCACGAGCGCGGTTTCCTATGGGTCAATACGC
>JBDTMS010000294.1:0-5720 GCA_039934195.1 Betaproteobacteria bacterium | reverse complement strand
TCGAGATCGCCGATACGGGTCTGCAGAGCATCATTCACGATTACACGCGTGAGGCCGGCGTTCGCAATCTCGAGCGTGAGATCGGCAGCGTGTGCCGATCTGCCGCGGTGAGAATCGCGGAAGGCAACGTGCAGCGCGTTGTTGTCGACGCCGCGGAGCTGCAAGAGATTCTCGGGCCGCCGCGGTACGAAGGCGAAGTCGCACAGCGTACCAGCGTGCCCGGGGTTGCAACCGGGTTGGCGTGGACGCCGGTCGGCGGCGATATCTTGTTCATCGAAGCGAGCCGTACGCCAGGCCATGGCAAGTTGATACTTACTGGGCAACTCGGCGATGTGATGAAGGAGAGTGCGCAGGCGGCACTGACCTTGGTGAAGTCGCGCGCGGAAAGTCTGGGCATCGACGCAACGACCCTGGATAAATCCGATGTGCACGTCCACGTGCCGGCGGGCGGTATTCCGAAAGATGGACCGAGCGCTGGTGTTGCGATGTTCATGGCGTTGTCGTCGTTGCTGGCGAACCGCGTCGTGCGCAGCGATGTCGCGATGACAGGCGAGATCAGCTTGCGCGGCCTGGTGCTGCCGGTCGGTGGGATCAAAGAGAAGATTCTCGCTGCGATGCGTGCGGGTATCACCACGGTGATGTTGCCCAGACGCAATCAGAGAGATCTGCAGGACGTGCCGGAGGAAGCGCGCAACAAACTGACTTTCGTGCTGTTGGAGACGGTGGACGACGCGGTGAAGGCGGGACTGGTGCAGCCGGAGGTTGTGCTGGCGGACTGACGTCAGTAAACCATTCCGGCCAGGGGTCAAAGCCGAAGAAGGGTCAAGGCGATTGCTGCCTTGGCCCTTTTCTTTTGACCGGCCGCTCGACGGCTAAGTTATGTCCAGCTAGAGCGCATGGCTGGAAAGCATTACAGTGTCTGTAATGCGCGACGTCGATTGCGCACCGGTACAAAACTCGAGGAGAAAGAACATGGAAGAGCAGCTCAAAATCGCTGCGCTGGACTACCACCGCTTACCTACGCCGGGCAAGATCTCGGTCGCGCCGACCAAAGGCTTAATCACTCAGCGCGACCTGGCGCTGGCGTATTCGCCGGGTGTGGCCTACGCCTGCAAGGCAATCGAGGCGGATCCGGCCGAGGCCGCGAACCTGACCTCGCGCGCAAATCTCGTCGGTGTAATCACCAACGGCACAGCGGTGCTCGGTCTCGGCAACATCGGTCCGCTCGCCAGCAAGCCGGTGATGGAAGGCAAAGGCTGTCTGTTCAAGAAATTCGCCGGCATCGATGTGTTCGATATCGAGCTCAACGAGCGCGACCCGGACAAGCTCGTGGACATCATCGCTGCCCTCGAACCGACGCTCGGCGGGATCAATCTGGAAGACATCAAAGCGCCCGAGTGCTTCTACATCGAACGCAAGCTGCGCGAGCGCTTGAGCATCCCGGTGTTCCACGACGATCAGCACGGCACCGCAATCATCGTCGGCGCTGCGATCATCAACGGCTTGAAAATCGTCGGCAAAAAGATCGAGCACGTGCGACTGGTATGTTCCGGCGCCGGCGCGTCTGCAATTGCATGTCTGGATCTGCTGGTGCGGCTCGGCCTCAATCCCGAAAACATCATCGTGTGCGATAGCAAAGGCGTGATCTATCCCGGCCGTGAGATCGACATGGAGCCCAATAAAGCACGCTACGCGCGTGCTATCGCCGCGCGATCGCTGATCGACGCGCTACCTGGTGCGGATATCTTTCTCGGGCTGTCCTCCGCCGGTGTGCTGAAATCGGCAGCGATCGTCCCAATGGCAGACAATCCGCTGATTCTCGCCCTCGCGAACCCCAACCCGGAGATCGACCCCGCCGACGTCAAGTCGGTGCGCCCGGACGCGATCATTGCAACTGGGCGTTCCGACTATCCAAATCAGGTGAACAACGTGTTGTGCTTCCCGTTCATCTTTCGCGGTGCGTTGGACGTCGGCGCGACGCGCATCACCGATGAAATGAAGCTCGCATGCGTCGGCGCAATCGCCGAGCTCGCAGAGGCCGAGCAATCCGACGTCGTCGCGGTTGCCTACGATGGTGCAGAGCTGAGCTTCGGGCCCGAATACATCATCCCCAAACCGTTCGACCCGCGCCTCATCATCAAGATCGCACCTGCCGTCGCCAAAGCGGCGATGGACAGCGGCGTCGCGACACGGCCGATCGTGGACTTCGACGCGTACGAGCAGCAGCTGCGCCAGTTCGTGCACCGCTCCGGCTTGATCATGAAGCCGGTGTTCGCATTGGCACGCCAGCAGCCGCGCCGCGTGATCTATGCAGAAGGGGAAGACGAACGCGTTCTGCGTGCCGTGCAGATCGTCGTCGACGAAAAACTGGCGCTGCCGATTCTCATCGGCCGCCCGGACGTAGTGGAAATGCGCATCAAGAAATTCGGATTACGCATCCAGCCCGGCCGCGATTTCGAGATCGTCAATCCGGAAAGCGATTCACGCTACCGTGACGTGTGGCAAGAATATCATCGAATTATGCGTCGTAAAGGCGTGTCCCCCGACGATGCGAAAGTGCACGTACGCCAATCGACGACTTTGATCGGCGCGATGCTGCTGCAGCGAAATGAAGGCGACGCGATGTTATGCGGTACTTTCGGGCGCCATAAAGATCACTTGCGCCACGTCGCCAACATCATCGGTTTGCAGCGCGGCGCGACGATCTTTGCGGCGATGAACGCGCTCATCATGCCCAACCGCGTGCTGTTCATCTGCGATACATACGTCAACGAGGATCCAACGGCGGAGCAGCTGGCTGAGATTGCGGTAATGGCTGCGAATGAGGTGCGGCGCTTCGGCCTCGTGCCCAAAGTCGCTTTGCTGTCGCATTCGAATTTCGGTACCGACGATTCGCCGTCGGCGTTGAAGATGAGTCAGGCGCTGGAGCTGATCGAAAAACGCGCACCGGATCTGGAAGTCGAGGGCGAGATGCACGGCGACGCGGCCTTGTCCGAAGAAATCCGCAATCGTGTCTACCCCGATTCGCGCCTGAGCGGCGAGGCCAATCTGCTGATCATGCCGAACCTGGACGCGGCGAACATCTCGTTCAATTTGCTCAAGCTGAGCGGGGGCGAGGGCGTCACCGTCGGCCCGATCCTGCTCGGCCCTGCAAAACCTGTGCACATCATGACGCCGACTGCAACGGTGCGCCGCGTCGTGAACATGAGTGCGCTTGCCGTGGTCGACGCAAATGCGCATCGATAGCTCTCGATGATCCCGCGGGAATCTCGCGCAAAATGGATTGAGGCGGCACTTGCCGCGTCAATCCGCGCGAGTTGCTCGCAGCGGCCAAGTAGGTCTCCCGTTCGATCTTTGCCCTGCGTTGCGCGCAAGTTATGACGATCTCAACTCAAGACCTCCGCACTCGCGGTCGTTAGTAGCGAATCCGGCGGCGCCTCGTCTGCAGTTCCTTGCCGGCTGCCTAAATCAGGAGAAGCCAAATGCGTTTAGCCTGGGCCGTCGCAGCGGCTGTCGTGCTGGTGCTGAGCGGTTGCTCGCTGTCCAAGCTCTCGCAGCAGAAAGCCGCGCCGCTCGCGTACAGGGCCTTCGGTGGCGATACGCTGTTCTATTGGGTCGAGAGTCCGAGCAACTCGATCTCGACGGTGTTGGCGGGTGCGGCGTTATCTTCGCAAGTGCCGATCGTGCAAGGTCTGACACGTATCGTGCGGTCGGCATCGAGTCAGCCGATACGCGTGTCGGTATCCGGAACCGACAGCGTGTTTACCGCGAATGTCATCGGCGTGGCGCTCGGTTCGATAACCAATGACCTACCCGGGCTTCAGCTAGCGTTCATCGGCAACACAGGACAGGAAGCTTCGGTTCGCCATTCGGTCGAGGCGAAGCGGGGGACGTTTGCGTTCGTAGAGCAGCCGTAGTCGTAAGCGGTGCGACGGCGCTTGCGTTATGCGAGCGACACTGGATCAGTCGGGCGGCGTGTAGCGCACCACTTCCTGATCGATCGCACCGAAAATCGACTGACCGTCTGCCGCAAACATTTCGAGCCGGACGCGATCGCCGAACCGCAGAAATGGCGTCACCGCCTTGCCGTGTGCAATCGTCTCCAGCATGCGCGTCTCGGCCAGACACACCGAGCCGCGCGAGCGGTCGACGTTGGAGATCGTGCCCGAGCCGACGATCGTTCCGGCTTTGAGCTGACGGGTACGAGCAGCGTGCGCAATCAGCTGCGGGAAATCGAACGTCATGTCATCGCCGGCGTTCGGACGACCGAACGGCTGACCGTTGATGTGGGCGGTCAACGCCAAGTTTATTTTATGGCCATCCCAGGCATCGCCCAACTCGTCCGGTGTGACCGCCACCGGCGAGAATGCCGTCGCCGGCTTGCTGTGCATGAAGCCGAAGCCTTTGGCGAGCTCGCCGGGAATCAGATTGCGGAAGCTGACATCGTTGGCCAGCATAATGAGCTTGATGTGCTCGGAACTCGCATTTGCCGGTGTCGCCATGCGTACGTCGTCGATCACCACCGCAACTTCGCCTTCGAGATCGATACCCCAGTCCTCGCTCTCTGCGAGTATCGGATCGCACGCCGCACACAAGCTGTCGGAGCCGCCCTGATACATGAGCGGATCGGTCCAGAACGATGGCGGCATCTCAACGCCGCGCGCTCGGCGAACCAGCTCGACGTGATTGACATAGGCTGAGCCGTCGACCCATTGATACGCGCGCGGTAGCGGCGCCGCGCAGCGCATCGCGTCGAACCGAAACGCGTCGGCAGCCTTGCCGCGATTTAGTACCTCATAGAGCGCGCGCAGCTTCGCAGACTTCCGCTGCCAATCGTCCAGCGCATTCTGCAAGCTCGGTGCGATTTCGGACGCTGCGATGCCGCGCTTGAGGTCGCGGCTCACCACGATCAGTTTTCCGTCGCGTCCTCCGGTGCGCAGGGTGGCCAGTTTCATCGGCGTCGATCGCTCCTCGATTCTGCCATTTTAAACATGCATGTCGTCGACATTCCGGTCAACGTTCGTCGTAGCTGATTGTAGTCCGCTCGGTCAGCGGTCGCGCTTGGCAGGTGAGTATGAAGCCGGCGTCGAGGTCGCGCTGCTCCAGGCTGTAGTTCTTCTGCATGCGCACCTGCCCGTCGAGCAATTTCGCGCGACACGTGCAGCACATGCCGCCTTTGCACGAGAAGGGGAGCTCGAGGCCTGCTGAGAGTGCCGCCTCCAGCACGGATCGATCAGCGCTGCGAAACGCGACGTCGCGGCGAACGCCGTCGCTGATGATTGTGATGACCGCATCCGATATTTCCGGCGGCGCAGGGTTTTGGCTGGATGCAGCGGTGGGGACGCCGAAGCGCTCGACGTGCATGCGCTCCGGCGGCATCCCGCATTCGAGCAGCGCCGCGCAGACGTCATCGATCATACCTTCCGGGCCGCACACGAAGGCCTCGTCGAGCGTCAGCACCGGGACGATTGCCGACGTGAACGCCCGGATTTTCGCGCCATCCAGGCGGCCATTGAACAAAGCCACATCTTGCTGCTCGCGACTGAACAGATTGTAGAGCGCGAAGCGCGTCATATAGCGATCCTTCAGGTCGTGCAATTCTTCTTGAAACATCGTGGTCGCGTGCCGGCGATTGGCGTAGACCAGCGTGAAGCGGCTGAGGGGCTCGCGCCTGAGCGTCGTGCGGATCAGCGACAACACCGGCGTAATGCCGCTACCTG
>JBDTMS010000293.1:0-5722 GCA_039934195.1 Betaproteobacteria bacterium | reverse complement strand
CGATGCCGGTATGCTTCTACCATTAATGTGGCGGTGTCGATCCCAACGATCCTCGCAGGACACCACATGTTCACCGTCTGGCGGCGAATCGGTTCAACGCGATCGCCGGCACATCATGGCACGCTTCTCCTGCGTGGTGCGCGCGCACCGCTCACCATCTGGCGGTTGCGCAAATGTCGGTCATGCAAACAAATGCAGCTTGGCGTACTGCAGCAGCATGATCGTCTTTCCGTCCACGACTTCGCCGTCTCGAATCATCCGCAGCGCGTCATCGAGAGCAAGCTCGAGCACCTCGATGTCTTCGCCCTCGGTTTCGACACCGCCGCCCGAGCTCCTTTTCTCGGCGGGTTCATACTCGGCGACGAAAAAGTGCAGCTTCTCCGTGACTGAACCGGGACTCATGTACGCGTCGAAGATCTTGCGCACCGAATGGACGCGATATCCGGTTTCTTCTTCGGTTTCCGCTTTGATACGTTCCTCTGGACTCGCCTGATCGAGCAGGCCGGCCGGCGTTTCGATGAGCAGGCCGTGATGACCATTCACGTAGGCCGGAAAGCGAAATTGGCGAACCAGGATTACGCTGCGGCGTGCCGTGTTGTAGAGCAGGATGGTCGCGCCGTTGCCGCGGTCGTAAGTCTCGCGACTTTGCCGCTGCCAAGTGCCATTGCTGCGCCGATAGTCGAAGGTCGTCTTCTTCAAGACGTACCAGTCGTCCGAGAGGACTTCGACCGAATGGATGCGTATGCGCTCGCGGGTGTTCATTTCAAGCCGTCGAAAATTTGCAGCCGGTGATAATTTTAAGCGGGGCATTGAGCTCTCTGGTGCGTTTGCAATCGACTATCGCTGCGCGAGTCGTGTATGCTCGGCTCCTCGAACTTTATCGTGCACTTTCGTGCAACGTCAAGATAATTCGTGCAGACCTCAGCATGCTGACTAAGCAGCGTAAGCAACACATCCTCAAAGTCCTGAAGCGCGAAGGCCAAGTCGTCGCAAAGACGTTGAGCCATGAGCTGGATCTGTCGGAGGATACGATTCGGCGCGACCTGCGCGAGCTAGCGCAGGCAGGGTTGCTGCAGCGTGTGCACGGCGGCGCACTGCCCGCTTCGACGGCAATGGCGGATTTTGCCGGGCGCCGGCGCCTGTCCATCGACGCGAAGCAGGCCATCGGGCGAGTGGCGGCAGCGATGATTCAACCGAGGCAAGTCGTGGTGCTCGATGGCGGCACGACTACCTTGCAGCTCGCGCTGCATTTGCCGCCTGACTTGCAGGCAACCGTAGTGACGCACAGCCCCACGATTGCGGCGGCGCTTGCCGAGCATCCGACAGTCGAGGTTGTGATCATCGGCGGCCGGCTGTTCAAGCATTCCATCGTCGCGGTCGGTGCGGCGACGATCGAGGCGATCAGCCGCATTCGGGTCGACACCTACTTCATGGGCGTCACCGGAATCCATCCCGAGATCGGGCTCACCACTGGCGACTTGGAAGAGGCGCATATCAAGCGCGCGCTGTGTGCCTGCGCGGCGGAGACGATTGTTTTGGCTTCGGCGGAAAAGCTGAACGCAGCATCGCCGTACGTCATCGCGCCATTGAGCGCGATCACCGGCATCATCACCGAGCGCAGCGTGCCCAAGTCGGAAACTGCTGCCTTCACGCGGCTCGGGATTGCCGTATCGCGCGCCTAGCTTTCAGGTAACAAATTCGTCCTGGCTTGCGCAACCGCGCGCCATCGACCGAAAACCGATACGTGCTGGTCATGTGCGGGTTTCATCTATAAAAGTACACGCCCTACCCTGCGAACGAACGCCATTGGAAAATTACCGATCAACTCCGTATGATCGGCCCTGCGGGATAACGGCCAGGATGTTTGCACAACAACTCAAAACCCGGAGGAGAGACAAAGTGGATAAACGCAGAACAATGAAGGCGATCGCCGCAAGCTTTGCGGTTGCATTCGCGCTTTGCAGCACGATGGTGGACGCGCAGGACAAAGGCACCGTTGGCGTTGCGATGCCAACCAAAACGTCGACGCGCTGGGTCAGCGACGGCAACAGCATGGTTACGGCATTGGCGGCCAAGGGCTACAAGACCGATCTGCAATACGCCGACGACGACATCCCCAATCAGCTCGCGCAAGTCGAGAACATGATCACCAAGGGCGTCAAGGTTTTGGTGATCGCCGCCATCGATGGCACCACCCTTTCTAATGCACTGCAAAAAGCGGCCGACAAAGGCATCAAAGTAGTGGCCTATGACCGGCTGATCGTGGGCAGCAAAAATGTCGACTACTACGCCACCTTCGATAACTTCCAGGTCGGCGTATTGCAAGCGCAGTCGCTGGAAAAGGCGCTCGGCCTGAAACAAGGCAAAGGCCCGTTCAACATCGAGCTGTTCGGTGGCTCGGCGGACGACAACAACGCGTTCTTCTTCTACGACGGCGCAATGTCCGTGCTGCAGCCCTACATCGACAAGGGCAAGCTCGTGGTGCAGAGCAAACAAACGGGCATGAACAAGGTTTCCACGCTGCGCTGGGACGGTGCCGTTGCGCAAGCGCGCATGGACAATCTGCTCAGCGCCTACTATGGCAACAAACGCGTCGACGCTGTACTGTCGCCGTATGACGGTTTGAGCATCGGCATTCTGTCGTCGCTCAAAGGCGTGGGCTACGGCTCTGCTTCGCAACCCTATCCGTATGTGAGCGGGCAGGATGCCGAGGTGCCGTCGGTCAAATCCATCATTCGCAAAGAGCAGTACTCCACCATCTTCAAGGACACGCGCGAGTTGGCAAAAGTAACCGCCGGCATGGTGGATGCGATGTTGACCGGCAAGCCGGTGCCGGTCAATGACACCAAAACCTACAACAACAAGGTGAAGGTGGTGCCGTCTTACCTGCTGAAGCCGGTCAGCGTGGATTTGTCCAACTACAAACCGGTGCTGATCGGCAGCGGTTACATCAAGGAAGAGCAGCTGAAGTAACTTAGCGAATTGCTCGGACAAGCCCTGTGCTGAAATGCATGGGGCTTTTTTGTGTTTGCGGGACGATGTCGCGGCGTTGGAGTTGAGGGAACATGTCGGATTCGGTTCTAGAAATGCGCGGGATAAAAAAGTCGTTCCATGGCGTGAAGGCGCTGAGTGACGTCAACCTCAGCGTGGCGGCCGCGGAAATTCACGCGATCGTGGGCGAAAACGGCGCCGGCAAGTCAACATTGATGAAGGTCTTAAGCGGCGTCTTTCCATATGGCGACTATGAAGGCGAGATCAGTTTTCTCGGAGAGGAATGCCGCTTCAAAGGCATCTCCGACAGTGAAAAGAAAGGCATCATCATCATCCACCAGGAGCTCGCCCTGGTGCCGCTGCTGTCGATCGCGGAAAACATTTTTCTCGGCAATGAGCAGGCCCACTACGGCATCATCGACTGGAACACCGCGTATCGCAAAACGCAAGCGCTGCTGAAAAAAGTCGGGTTGCGAGAGTCGCCCGCCACGCTGATCACCAATCTGGGTGTGGGCAAACAGCAACTCATCGAAATCGCGAAAGCGCTCTCGAAAGAAGTCAAGCTGCTGATTCTCGACGAGCCAACCGCGAGCTTGAACGAAACCGACAGCGACGCGCTGCTCGAATTGCTGCTCGAGCTCAAGCGCCAGGGCATCGCCTGCATCCTGATCTCGCACAAGCTCAACGAAATCGCCAAGGTCGCGGACACCATCACGATTCTGCGCGATGGCGCCACAGTGGCTTCGCTAGACTGCAGGCAAGAGCCGATCAGCGAAAACCGCGTGATCAAGTACATGGTCGGCCGCGAAATGGCGGACCGATATCCCAAACGCATCGCGAACGTCGGCGACAAAGTGTTCGAGGTCGTCGACTGGAAGGTGCACCATGAGATGCACGCGGATCGCCTGGTGATCAAAGGCGTAAATCTGCACGTCAATCGCGGCGAGATCGTCGGCATCGCCGGACTCATGGGCGCCGGGCGCACCGAGCTCGCGATGAGCATATTCGGGCGCAGCTACGGTCAGGGCACCAGCGGTACGGTGCTTTTGCACGGCAAAGAAATCGACACGGGTACGGTGCAAAAAGCAATCGACCACGGCATCGCGTACGTGACGGAAGACCGCAAGGGCTTCGGCCTGGTGCTGGAGGAAACGATTGCGTGGAACACCACGCTGGCCAACCTCGAAGCGGTCTCCAGCTACGCGGTGATCGACGAGGGCCGGGAATTCCGCGCGGCCGAGCAATACCGGCGCAAGCTCAATATTCGCAGCCCGGACGTGTTCGCCCGCGCGGTCAATTTATCCGGCGGCAATCAGCAGAAAGTCGTTTTGAGCAAATGGCTGTTCTCCAACCCCGAAGTGCTGATTCTGGATGAGCCGACGCGCGGCATCGACGTCGGCGCCAAATACGAGATCTACACGATCATCGCGCAGCTCGCGAGCGAAGGAAAATGCGTGCTCATGATCTCATCTGAAATGCCTGAGCTGCTGGGCATGTGCGATCGCATTTACGTGCTCAACGAAGGCCGGCTCGTGGCCGAATTTTCTGCCGCCGATGCGTCGCAGGAAAAAATCATGCATTCCATCGTGACGTCGGGAGGCAATTGACGTGGCAACCGAAACGACAGCAATAAAAGCTGAGGAGCCGCGGGTCGGTTCCGGTTTTCTAAAAAACAACCTGCGCGAATACGGTCTGTTGATTTCGCTCATCGTCATCATGGTGTTCTTTCAGGTGATGACCAACGGCACGCTGTTCCAGCCGCTCAATCTGACCAACCTGATTCTGCAGAACAGCTACATCATCGTGATGGCGCTCGGGATGCTGCTGGTGATCGTGGCCGGCCACATCGATCTTTCCGTCGGCTCGGTCAGCGGTTTCATCGGCGCGTGCGCCGCGGTGCTGATGGTCGAGTACCACGTGAACTTCGTTCTCGCCACGGTCATCTGCCTGGCGGGGGGCGCTTTGATCGGCGCAGCACAAGGTTATTGGATCGCGTTCTTCAAGGTACCCTCGTTCATCGTTACGCTGGCCGGCATGCTGATCTTCAAAGGTCTGGCGCTCGCTGTTCTGCAAGGCTCGTCGGTCGGGCCGTTCCCTGCCGAGTTTCAGCTACTGAGCACGGGTTTTATTCCCGATCCGTTCGGCGGCGAAACGCTGCGTGTCACGTCGCTGGTTATCGGTATTTTGATGGCGCTAGTGCTGCTCATCGTCAAAGTGCGCGGCCGCGCCGAGCGCGCCAAGCATGGGATGGAAAACGAGCCCTACGCGTTCTTCATGATCAAGAACCTCCTGCTTGCCGCGATGATTGCCGGCTTCAGCTATCAGCTGTCGTCGTACAGAGGCTTGCCCAATGTCCTGATCGTCATGCTGCTGCTGATGTTCGCGTACGACTTCGCCACCTCCAAGACCACCATCGGTCGACGCATTTACGCGCTGGGCGGCAACGAAAAAGCAGCAAGGTTGTCCGGCATCAAGACCGAGCGCCTGACGTTCTACACGTTCATCAACATGGGCGTGTTGGCTGCACTGGCCGGTCTCATTTTCGCGGCGCGCTTGAATACCGCGACGCCCAAAGCGGGTCTGGGCTTCGAGCTGGATGTGATCGCCGCGTGCTTCATCGGCGGCGCCTCGGCGTCGGGCGGCGTCGGCAAAGTTCTCGGTGCGGTGATCGGCGCGTTCATCATGGGCGTGATGAACAACGGCATGTCGATCATGGGCATCGGCATCGACT
>JBDTMS010000292.1:0-5741 GCA_039934195.1 Betaproteobacteria bacterium | reverse complement strand
TGTTCATCGACAACATCTATCGCTATACCTTGGCTGGAACCGAAGTGTCCGCGCTATTGGGTCGCATGCCTTCTGCTGTGGGTTATCAGCCAACCCTGGCCGAAGAGATGGGACGGCTGCAAGAGCGCATCACCTCGACAAAAGTCGGCTCGATCACATCGATCCAGGCTGTGTACGTGCCTGCCGATGACTTGACCGATCCGTCACCTGCAACGACATTCGCCCACCTGGATGCGACCATCGTTCTGTCGCGCGATATCGCCTCCTTGGGAATTTACCCGGCAGTCGATCCGTTGGATTCGGCTTCGCGTCAGCTCGACCCGAACGTCATCGGAGAAGAGCACTACGCTACGACCCGGCAAGTCCAGGTCACCCTGCAGCGCTACAAGGAACTGCGCGACATCATCGCAATTCTGGGTATGGATGAGTTGTCGCCCGAGGATAAACTCAGTGTATCGCGCGCGCGCAAAATCCAACGCTTCCTGTCTCAGCCATTCCATGTCGCGGAGGTTTTCACCGGATCGCCCGGCAAGTTCGTGCCGTTGAAAGAGACGATCAAGGGCTTCAAGATGATCGTCGACGGCGAATGCGATCACTTGCCAGAGCAGGCGTTCTACATGGTTGGCGCCATCGAAGAAGTGTTCGAGAAAGCCAAGGCAATGCAGTAAGGGCGAAATCCTGAAATCTTTTTCCGTGGACACCAGATGGCCCATACCATTCACGTCGACGTTGTAAGCGCCGAAGCGCAGATCTTTTCCGGCGAGGCTGAGTTCGTCGTGCTACCGGGCGAATCCGGCGAGCTCGGCATTTATCCGCGGCATACACCGCTCATCACACGCATCCGTCCGGGCTCGGTTCGGATCAAAGTGGCGGGCACCCAGGAAGAGCAACTGATCTTCGTTGCCGGCGGCATTCTCGAAGTGCAGCCGAACTTGGTGACGGTACTATCCGACACCGCGATTCGCGGTCAAGACTTGGACGAAGCCAAAGCACTCGAAGCGCAAAAGCGCGCGGAAGAAGCGCGCCGCAATGCGGTCGATAGGGAAGACATCGCGATAGTCGAAGGCGAGCTCGCGATGCTGGCAGCTCAGCTCGCAGCTATCCGTCGCTTACGCAAGCGCTAACGACTCTCCGTCGAATGCAGATGACGTACGAAAAAAAGCAGCCTCGGCTGCTTTTTTCTTGTGCGGCGGGAGGCAGGCAGAGCTCAACGGCATTGCCGCAACCCGCCGTACGGTCTCCCGCTCGTCTATGCTGCGCACCTGCGGGCAAAGCTTCGAAATTTAGTCGACAGGGAGATGACGTTAGCTATTTGAGCAAGCGCAGATGCCGCGCGTTGGCGACAGCAGCCGTGAGGCAAGGCTGCCACGCCGCGCAAGAAAAACGCGCCTATTGCGGTTACGCGCGTTAATCGCATTTTCTCTACACTGCGTGGGTACGATCATCTCTGGAGGCGGATTATGGTTCAAGCGCTAGACGCAATAGAGCTCACCAAACAGCTCGTGCGGATGAACACCATCAATCCGCCCGGGCAAGAAGAGGTGTGCGCTCGTCATCTTGGCGCACTCCTGGAGATGTCTGGTTTTCAGACGCGCTATCACAGCTTCGGCGCCGGTCGTGTCAGCCTCATCGCGACCATCGGCGGCTCGTCGAAGAAATTGCCTTTGTGCATGACCGGACATATCGACACGGTGCCGCTCGGCGCCGCACCGTGGCGTATGGATCCGTTCGCGGGCGACACCGATGCCGGGAAACTCTACGGACGCGGTACCAGTGACATGAAATGCGGAGTCGCGGCATTCACCGTTGCTGCTTTGAAAATGGCGCCGCATCTCGCCACCGGTCCGGGATTGTGTCTCGTGATCACCGCAGGCGAGGAAACCGGCTGCGAAGGCGCGTTCCATATGCTGCAAGATGGTGTGCTCGGAACGGCTGGTGCGGTGGTCGTCGCCGAGCCGACATCCAATTATCCGTTTCTCGGACATAAGGGCGCGCTGTGGCTGAAGGCGCGAACGAAAGGTGTGACCGCGCACGGCTCGATGCCGGAAAAAGGCGTCAACGCCGTCTATAAAGCAGCGCGCGCAGCGAGCATCTTGGAGAGCTTTCGCTTCAGCAATCCACCGCATGGATTGATGGGGCAAGCGACACTCAACCTCGGCACGTTTCACGGTGGACTCAACATTAATTCCGTTCCCGACCAAGCTGAGCTCGGCATCGACATTCGCACGGTGCCGACGGTAAATCATCGTGAACTAATTGCAGCGCTGGCCGCGCAACTCGGCTCCGATGTCACGCTGGAACCATTGATGGATCTCGAGGCGGTCTTCACCGAGTCGGAAGATCCGTGGATGCAAAGCGTGTTCGAGGTTATGGGATCCGTTCTCGGCGAGCGTCCCGTCCCGCGCGTCGCAACGTACTTCACTGATGCGGCAGCCTTAAATCGCGCATACAACAATCCGCCCACCGTTATTCTCGGGCCGGGCGAACCGCAGATGGCGCATCAAACCGACGAATATTGTCAGATGGAACATGTGCGCAACTCAGTCGGCGCTTTCGAGGAAATCATCAAGCGCTGGTGCGTGGTTTGACCAAGACGCGTCTTTGATGCAGGCCAACCTATCCGCGGCGCTGCAAGCTAGCTGCCAGCTCTACGCCGATCGAATTGCACTGCAGATCCCGGCGGGTGAGTGCTACACGTATGCGCAAGTCGGCAAACAAGTTGCGCACTACGCAGCGGTTCTGAACAGCGCCGGCGCAATGAAAGGCGACCGTATAGTGGTGCAGGTCGAAAAGTCGCCGCAATCGCTGTTTCTCTATCTCGCCTGTCTGCGCGCAGGCGTTGTGTATGTTCCATTGAACACCGCATACCAGCCCGCCGAGCTCAGTTACTTTCTGCAGGACGCGGAGCCCGCTTTGGTTGTCGTAGGCGCCGAAGCCGAAGCACCGACGCTCAGGCTTCTCGCGAGTCTGAATTCCAGCGCCCAAGTATTGACGCTTGCTGCGGCGGGCGGCAGCTTCGGCGGCGAAGCGAATTTATCGAGGGAATCCGTGCACATCGGCTCTGACGACCTCGCCGTCATCATCTACACGTCGGGCACAACGGGCAGGTCAAAGGGGGCGATGCTCACGCATCGAAATCTTCTCTCGAACGCACGGGCATTGATCGCCACCTGGAAAGTCGGCGTCGATGACGCCATCGTGCATGCGCTGCCGATTTTTCATGTGCACGGTTTATTCGTAGCGAACCATTGCGCCTTGCTCTCGGGCGCAAGGTTGCTGTGGCATACGACCTTCGATGTGTTCGCGGTAATGGACGACTTGCCGCACGCGACAGTCATGATGGGCGTGCCGACGTTCTACACACGTCTGCTCGCACAATCGTCGTTTACCAAAGCGCACTGCAAAAACATACGGCTATTCATTTCCGGCTCGGCTCCGTTACTGCTGGAAACCTTCGCCCAGTTCCAGGCGCGAACCGGCCAAACCATCCTTGAGCGATACGGTATGTCAGAGGCGGGAATGATCACGTCCAATCCGTTGCAAGGTGAGCGCCGTGGCGGGACAGTCGGGCTGCCATTGCCCGGTGTGGCTCTGCGCATCGCAGATGGAAGTCAACGTGCGATCCCCAACGGCACACCTGGCTCCATTCAGATTCACGGCGACAACGTATTTGCCGGCTATTGGCGAAATCCGGAAAAAACGCGCGAGGAGTTCACTGATGACGGTTGGTTTCGCACCGGCGATATCGGCGTACTCGATGACGACGGCTATCTGTCGATCGTCGGACGCGCCAAGGATTTGATCATCACCGGCGGATACAACGTGTATCCGAAAGAAATCGAGCTCGTGTTGGACGCAATTCCAGGCGTGCGCGAATCCGCGGTTGTCGGCGTGCCGCATCCGGATTTCGGCGAGGCCGTGACCGCGGTCGTCGTTATCGATGCGACCGGCTCGGCGCTCGAAGAAGCCGGCGTCATCACGCATTTGAAAGGTTGCCTGGCAAACTACAAAGTGCCCAAACGCGTGTATTTTGTAGCCGAGCTGCCTCGCAATGCGATGGGGAAAGTTCAGAAAAACGTCGTCCGCCAGCAAGTCTCTCAACCCGCACCTACGGAGTAGTTAGCAGCACGTTCGTCCTTACATAAAACCAAGTGCCCACAAAAGGCCAGCTATGCAAGCCAAAAATCTGCTCGGCGCCAAGCGCACCGCGAAACAGCGCTACCCCCGCACGCCACATGTCGTCCCCGCCGCCGCAATCTCGCTGGGCGTCGGCGTTATCGCCGCGCTCGCTTCCATGCGCAACGCGAAGCGCCCGCTGCCGGTGGTGCAATCGCTCGATATCGGTCGCTATCTCGGCCGCTGGTACGAGATTGCTGCGTATCCCAATCGATTCGAACGCGGGTGCGTTGCCACCACGGCCACATATTCCCGACTCGACAGCGGCCAACTCAAAGTGGTCAATCAGTGCCGGGAAGGCGGCTTCGCAGGAAAGGTGAGGACGGTAGAGGGAACGGCGTGGATGGAAGATCCCGCGAATCCGGCTAAGCTGAAGGTGCGCTTTTTCTGGCCGTTCTCGGGTGACTACTGGGTTGTTGCCCTAGACGAGGACTATCGCTGGTCCATCGTGGGAGAGCCGTCGCGGCAGTACCTATGGATTCTTGCACGGACGCCGACGTTGGACTCGGCGGTCTACGCCGGATTGCTGGAACTGGTCAGTTCGATGGGTTATGACCCTGCACGCCTCCGACAATCGCCACAGGTTCCGGCATGAGAGGCAAGCCGCCCACCGCCCGAGCGACTGCTTCGTACCCGGGGTTATCGGCTTTGAGCCCTGGCTCGTCCGGGACGTCAGCGCGTGCACTCAACAAGTAGACGATGCCTGTAATCGCCATGCTGAACACGACCCCGACCACCAATCCCATCAGTACGACTTGCAGGAAGTCCTGCACCATGGCGTAACTTACGCGGCTCATTCGTAGCTCCTTCTCGCTTCTTATCGGCTGGCAAAGGCAATAATCAAGCCGTGCGGAGAATTGCTGATACGAGCGCGCGCGAGACGCAATATGCGCCTTGCCGAACGGCGCAGAGCGAAGCGAGCCGGGAGATCAGAACAGCGATGCGACCATCTTAATTGCGAGCACAAACAGGATAATTGCGAAGGTGCGCTTCAGCAGGTTCACCGGCATGCTGTGCGCAACGCGAGCGCCGAACGGCACAGTAACGAAAGCGCCGAATACGAGACCAAGCAGCGCCGGGATATAGACGTATCCAAGGCTCATCGGCGGCAGGTGAGTTTTGCCGAGTCCCGTGTAAATATAGCCAAGAGCACCCGCGATTGAGATGGGCAAACCAATCGCCGCCGCCGTACCGATGCAATTTCGAATCGCAATGTTGCTTCTGAGCATCAGCGGTATCGTGATTACTCCGCCAGCGACGCCGACCAGGCTACAAAGTGCGCCAACGACAATTCCTGCGGTAGCCATTCCTAAGCTGCCGGGAAGACGTCCGCTCGGTTTCGGTTCCCGGCTTAGCCAGATCTGGATCGAGGAATAGCAGACGAACACGGTGAAGATCACCGCGAGGTATCGCGACGGAAGCCGATCCGCGAGCAGCGTTCCCAGCAAGGTCCCTACGATGATGCCGGGCGCTACAGCCCGAACGACGCTCCACAAGACAGCACCACGGATGTGATGGGCACGCATGCTGGTCAGATTGGTGAAGACGATGCTGGCCAGCGATGT
>JBDTMS010000291.1:0-5749 GCA_039934195.1 Betaproteobacteria bacterium | reverse complement strand
CGCATATTCCAATGCCAGCTCATACCCGCGCGCTCCGAGGCCGCAAACGACACCGACGGCCAGATCGGAGAAATATGAATGATGTCGGAACGTTTCGCGCGCAAACACGTTCGATAGATGCACCTCGATAAACGGCAGCTTCACCGCCGCGAACGCATCCCGCAGCGCGACGCTCGTATGCGTGAATGCAGCGGGATTGATGATGATGAAGACCGTTCCGTCGTGCGCTGCCTGCTGGACGCGGCTGATCAGCTCGCCTTCGGTGTTGCTTTGAAAGCTCGACAGAACTGCCCCTGCCGCCCGCGCTTTCGCTTCGAGCCTGATATTGATATCGCTCAGGGTATCCGAACCATAAATTGCCGGCTCACGCGTTCCGAGCAGGTTCAAATTGGGGCCGTGGAGAACGAGAATGCGGCTCGATTTGGGTTCTGGGGTCGTCGGTGGACTACTCATGACGTGCGAGTTTGCCGCAGCTAACGCCGCGTTGTCTATTTTATTACGGACGTTTGGGGAAGTTGCTTAGCGGTTGATGCCCGCTAGCTCTTCACTCCGGGGGCGACGCTAATAAGCGACAATTGCTATCGAAGGATAGCAGGCATTTAACTTGAGCGTTCCCGCACGTCCCCCCACACGTCTTTCCAGGGCCCGCGACGAGCCCTCCAGCGGCGGCACGCTAGAGCAGGGGCAGCACGAGCGCTTCCAGCTTTTTCTTATCCAGCGGCCCGAGATGACTCTTGATTGCGTTGCCTTGCCGATCGATGATGACCGTGAAGGGCAGGCCGCCGAGCTGATCCCCGGCTTGCCGCGCGACCTCGATCGCATCAGCTTCGCCCACCAGGACCGGATAATTCATCTTCATCTGCGCCGCATACGGCTTAACCTTATCGTTCGTGTCGATCGCGATGCCGACGATCTGCAACCCTTTGCTGCCGAGCTCAGTCTGCGCCTTGATGAACTCCGGGATTTCCTTCCGGCAGGGGCCGCACCAGGTGGCCCAGAAATTCACCACGAGCACCTTGCCTCGCCATTGTTCCAAAGCTTGCGGCGTGCCGTCGATGTCGGGAAATCGCGCGCCCATCAACACCGGGGACGCAGCTGCAGCCGGCGCGATAGCCGAGAGATCCGTGTCCTCGGTTTGCGTCGCCCGCTGCGAGACGACGCCGATGGTTGCCGCGATCGCCGCCACCAGCCCAAGCAGGATGGTCTGTTTCTTGTTGGTCATTTCGCCTGCAACACTTGGTTAAGCGAGAGTTGGAATTTGTCTGCCGGCTGGAAGCCGATCACGCGCATGTCCTGCAATTCTTTGCCGTCAGCAGCGAAAAACAGAATTCCGGGTGGGCCGAACAAGCCAAAGCGCTTCAACAGCTGCGCGTCGTTCTCGGAATTTGCGGTGACATCGGCTTGCAGCAGTAGCATCTTGCTCATCTGCGCTTTCACCGCAGGATCGGCAAACGTAAAGCGCTCCATCTCCTTGCAGGACACACACCAGTCGGCGTAGAAATCCAGCATCACCGGTTTGCCTCCAGTTGCCGCAATCCGCTGATTGAGCTCAGCCACCGATGCGATACGTTCGAAGCGTGTATGCGGCGCCGCATCCGCGGTCGTCCCAGTGCTCGCGCGCAACCCGCCCAGAGGTTGCAAGATGTCCCGGCCTCCGGACATCGCGCCGATGAGCAACGCGCTTCCCAACAGCAGCGAAATCACACCGACACCTTTCCACAGCTTGCGATAACCCGACGCATTTGCCGGCAGCGGATCGATCGCGTGCAGATAAATCGCCGACACGATTAACAGAGCAGCCCACAGAAGCATGTGGGCGCTGTCGGCAATGACCGGCGAGATGATCCAAATAGCTAGTCCGAGCAGCAGCACGCCGAAAAGATTCTTCACGCTCTGCATCCAGCCCCCAGCGCGCGGCAACAGCGCGCCGGCGGACATGCCGACAGCCAGCAGCGGGACCCCCATACCCAGCGCCATGGCGAATAGCGCCGAGCCGCCGAGTACAACGTTATGCGTTTGCCCGATATACAACAGCGCTCCGGCGAGCGGCGCCGCTACGCACGGCCCGACGATCAACGCGGAGAGCACACCCATGATGAACACACCCCACAACGTCCCGCCTTTCGCCTTGTTTGACGTCTCAGTCAGCTTGCTCTGCAGCGAGCTCGGCAACTGCAGGTCGTAGAAACCGAACATTGAAAACGACAATGCGACAAACACCAGCGCAAAGGTACCGAGCACCCATTTATTTTGTAGCGCGTTGGACAACAACGTTCCCGATAGACCAGCGCCGACCCCGGCGAGTGCATAGGTGATCGCCATGCCGAGAACGTAGATCGCAGAAAACGCGAAAGCTCGCTGTTTGGTCAGTTGCGTGCCTTGGCCCACGATGATCCCCGACAGGATCGGAATCATCGGAAATACGCACGGCGTGAACGACAGCAGCAAACCAAAACCGAAAAAGCTGGCGACCACCACCCAGAAGCTGTCGGACTTGAAAATACCCGCTACTTTGGAAGAGTCCGATTCCGGCGCAGCTTTGTCCGCGCCGGATGTGTCAGCGCCGGCCGGCACGACGGGCGGCGATTCTGCAGTTGCCCGCTGCTCGGTCTGCGCTGGTTGCGTACTTGCCGCGGCACTGTCCCCGCTCAATGCAATGAGCTGCAGATCGAACGATTTCTTCACCGGCGGATAGCACAGGCCTTTTTCGCTGCAGCCTTGATAGTGCGTTTCTACCGCGACCGAGGTTGCCGCATTGCTCGCGCCGCGATTCAGCGTGATGATCGCCTGGAACGGATGATGAAAGACTTCCGTATCGCCGAAATTCGGATCCGATTTCATCTCGCCGCGCGGCAGATCGACTTTGGCGATTGAGACATTCGCCGACTTCGCAATGTTGAAGCTGACCTTGTCGCGATAAAGGTAGTACGAGTCCGCCGGCGTGAAATCGGCGACGAGAGTCTGTGCATCCCTGACTTTAACGTCGACGCGAAACGCTTTGTCCGCCGGCAAAAAATCTTCATCCGCTTGACCGGACTTCGCCAGATCTTTCAGCTTTGAGAGGGGGCTTGCAGCGACGTCGCTCGATGCTTTCGGAGCGTCATCTGCACCTGCAGCTGTCGTCGCTGCCAAAGCGATGCAAAGCACGGCGCCGATGATGCGCAATCGCAGGAGTGCGCTGGTTAAGCTTACGTTCACGGAGTGCTTTCGCCTTGAGCCGGAGCTTCGTTGAGTAGCCACTGCAGTTAAGCCGGTGAGCCGCTTGCCGATGAAATCGCAACGACTTCCGGCAACTGGTATGGATGATTATCCAGGATATACCGTTCCACGGCTGGATAGAGTGCCGCTCGAGTCTTGATCAACAACACGACTTCCGCTGCGCATTCGACCGCGTCGTTCCAACGGTAGATCGATTCGCAGTCGCCTAGAATATTGACGCAAGCAGCCATACGCGCGCTCACCAGACCTGATGCGAGATTGCGAGCGGAGTCTCGATCCGGCAGTGTGGTGGTCACGATGAGCGCGTCCTTCATGAGCGATTGGTACGGCAGTTCGAGATGGGATCGAATTACGTATACGCAGCAAGGCGGCGCCTGGATTTCGATTGCATCATGGTCAAACCTCCTGCGCCGTTAAGCTTGCCGGCAGCGCCAAACCGTGCGCGACCGACGGATACTGCAGCCGCACGCGAAGCTCATCGCGCAATCTTCGGTTCGACAATCGCCGCGACTCGCGCATGAATGACAGCGAGGCTGCCGACAACCGGCTTGCCGCCTCTTCTCGCGTAATGCGCGGCGGTTTCGCGAGTCCGAACTGATCTGCAATGAGATCGAAGTAATCGCCCATCTTGAGCCAAGATCCGTCGGACGCGTTGTAGGCGCGTCCATTGCGCCCGCGATACAACGCAATCAGTGCGATGCGCGCGAGATCGTCGGCGTGAACGTGATTGGTGTAGCTGTCCTCCGATCGATTCAGCACAGGCACGCCAGAGCGAACGCGCTCGAGCGGCAACCGATCACCGGCGTAAATTCCGGGCACGCGCAGGATGACCACGTTGACGCCGCTGACTTTTCCCCACTCGCGCAACTGCCTTTCCGCATCGACCCGTCGTCGTCCGCGATCGCTTTCCGGATTCAATGTGCGATGCTCTTCCACCAATGCGCCGGCGCAGTCGCCATAGACGCCGCTGGTACTGATGTAGACAAGTCGTTGTGGTAAGCTCTCGCTCCTTCTGAGCGCGCGGATCAAGTTTTTTGTTCGCGAATCGCGCGAGCCCGTCGCTGGCGGCGGCGCAGCATGCACGATGTCGTGCGGGAGGCCGGCCAGACGCGAAAGTGTGGTCGGTTTATCGAGATCGCCTGGCAATGGAATGATCCCGCGTCCGCGCAGCAACGCATGGCGCTCAGTGGAGTGAGACAGCGCGTACAACCGATAGCGTCCGCGCAGCAGCCGCACCATTCGCAGCGCCACATCCCCGCAGCCGATAATCAAAAGTCTTCGCATCCCGCTATATTAGTTGAACCTCGCGGACGCCTTATGTTGCCGCGACCGGCGATCGTCCCCGGGGACTGGACATTTACCGCTGCGGCTGAAGCGATTCCCTCAGCGCATCGGGATTGGAGGGGTAGCGCATGCCGTTTCAGATCACCATCAAGCCGAGCGATCGCAGCTTTACTGCCATCGAGGGAGAAACCGTCCTCGAAGCGGCGATGCGCAACGGCATCATCCTGCCCTACGGCTGCCGCAACGGCGCGTGCGGGTCGTGCAAGGGAAAAATCCTCGAAGGCGAAGTGGATTACGGGCAATACGCCGCGCATATTCTTCCCGAGTTCGAAAAGAACCTCGGCTTCGCGCTATTTTGTCAGGCCAAGCCGCTCACCGATCTCGTCGTCGAAGCGCGTTTGATCGGCGCTGCGGGCGAAATGCAGATCAAGAAACTGCCGTGCCGCATCTCGAGAATCGAGCGACCGTCGCACGACGTCGCAGTTTTGTTTCTGACCTTGCCGGCGAACGAGCGTCTGCAATTTCTCGCCGGGCAATACGTCGAGATAATCATGCGCGACGGCAAACGCCGCGCGTATTCGATGGCGAGCCCGCCGGAAGACGATGCGCACATCGAGTTGCATGTGCGCAACATGGCAAACGGCGCGTTCACCGAATACGTTTTCGGCAAGATGAAAGAGCGCGACATCCTCCGCTTCGAGGGCCCGCTCGGCACGTTCTTTCTGCGCGAAGACAGCGACAAGCCGATCATCTTTCTCGCCAGCGGCACCGGCTTCGCGCCGATCAAGAGCATCGTCGAGCACGCGTTCAAAATCGGCGTGAAACGCGAGATGGTCATGTACTGGGGCGCACGCGTGAAAACCGATCTCTACATGCTCGACATGCCGCTCAAGTGGCAGGCCGAGCACGAGAACTTCAGCTTCGTGCCGGTGCTGTCCGACCCGCTTCCCGATGACGGCTGGACCGGTCGCACGGGCTTCGTGCATCGCGCCGTCATGCAGGATTTCCCTGATCTTTCCAACTACCAGGTCTACGCGTGCGGCACGCCGGCAATGGTGGAGGCTGCGCACGCAGACTTCACCAGCCAGTGCAAACTGCCCGAAGACGAGCTGTATTCGGACGCGTTCACACCCTCCGACGGCGCCAAGCTCGGCTAGTCGCTTTCGCGCTACCCGCTGTTACGCAGTCCTGCGGCGATGCCGTTGATGGTCAGCAAAATTGCGCGCTTGGTTCGATCGTCGTGCTC
>JBDTMS010000290.1:0-5751 GCA_039934195.1 Betaproteobacteria bacterium | reverse complement strand
GAATCCTTCTGATCGGTCAGCCACGTTCCGAGGATGGCGTCGTCCGATTTGTCTGCTGCGTGCACCGCGAATGCCAATGTGAACAAAAGCAATAGGAACAAGCGTGCGAGCGATAGCATGATCTGGTTTCCTCTCGGCTATGACTTAAGTTTGCACCGCACGCTCGTGTAGCGCGCCGGGCTCGGCTTGCCATTTGATCAATTTCAGATCGAGCACGAAGATCGAGTACATCACGGGCACGAGCAGCAACGTGATGAAGGTTGCCACACACAGGCCGCCGATCTGCGCATAGCACAGTGGGTGCCACAGCGGACCGCCGTGAATGGCGAGCGGCACCAGCGCGAGCACCGTCGCACCGACGGTGATCAGCACGGGGCGCAGTCGGACGATGCCCGCATCGAGCAGCGCCTGCTCGAGCGGCTCGCCTTTCTCGCGCATTTCTTCGATGAAATCGAACAGCACGATGACGTGACTGACGATGACGCCGATCAGGCTGACGATGCCGAGGAATGCCATGAAGCCGAATGGTGTGCCGGTAGCGTACAAGGCGGCGAGCGCGCCGACCATGCCGTACGGCACAGCGGCGAATACCAGCAGCGGCTTTACCGCATTTCTGAACTGCAGCACCAGAGCCAGAAATATCAACGCAGCGGAAATGGCCATGACGTTCAATAGCTGACCGAAGCCTTCCTTCGTTTTCGCCTCTTCGCCGCCGATCTCGAGCTTGTATCCCGGCGGCAATTTCTCCTCGAACGCTTCGAACTTCGCTTGCAGCGGATCGAAAACTTCGGAGGACAGAACGCCGGGCTGTGGAAACGCAAACACGGTGATCGCGCGCGCGTGCTCTTGTCGACGAATCCGCTCGGTCTGCATGTCGTAGCTCAACGATGCCACTTCGCCGAGCGGGATCTTGTTGGTGTCCTCGGTGGAGAACACGTACAGATTGTTCAGATCGCTGATCTGCGCACGCTCGTGCGGCCGCATGCGCGCGATCACCGGAATCTGCTTTTCGCCCTCGCGCAAGGTTGCGACCTGGGCGCCGTTGATCGCTGCCGCAGATGACGCGGCCACATCTTGATTGCTGACGCCGGCGAGATTCGCGCGGTCGGAATCGATATTCAGGCGCAAGGTCATGCTCTGCTCGCCCCAGTCGTTGCGCACGCGCACCGCGGTCGGCGAGCTGCGCAGAATATCCGCGGCTTCGCCTGCGAGGCGGCGCAGCGTCTGCGTGTCGGCGGCTTCCTCGGTGCCGCCGGTGCCGGTCACCGCGTAGATGCGAACCGCCACCGGGTACGGCACGGGATTGGTCTGCAGTTGATGCACGTCGATGATCGCGCCGGGCACGCGCTCGCTCAGGGCTTCTTGCAGCCGGCCGATGAGTTTCGGCGTGTCTTGCTTGTCGCGCACGCGTACGATTAATTGCGCGTAATTCTGCTGCTGCAGCTCCGGCGTGACGGAAAACCAGAAGCGCGGGGCGCCGCCGCCGACGAACGTCGTCACCGATTGCAGGACCTCCCGAGGTTTAGTGCCATCGCTCGCGCCGTACTGTTTCGCGACATCGCGAATCACGCGCTCCGCTTCTTCAGCGGCCGCGTCGGTGCCCGACAGCGCGGCGTTGTTGCGCATCCAGACATCGACATAGGACAGGTATTGAACATCGTCAGGAAAAAACGCGTTCTTCAGATGATGCTTGAAGAAACTGCCGCTCGCGAGAAACAACAGCGATGCGGCCAGCACGATCCAGCGATGTTCGATGCAGAACGAACCGACACGATAGTACATGCCGGAAAATCCTTCGCGGCGACGAGCTTCCATCGACCGTTCGGCGTGCCGCGGCGGCCGCAGCAGGTAATAGCCGAGAAATGGAATGAAGGTCATCGAGACGATCCGTGAGGCAATCAGCGCGCACGCCATCACCACGGGCAGGCTCTTTAAGAAGTCCCCTTGATTGCCGGTCAAGATCATCAGCGGCAGGTAGGCGACGACGCTGGTGATGGTCGCGAACAAAATCGCGGTCGCAAGCCGCGTGAGACCAAGCCATGCGGCGATGATCGGCGGATGCCCCGCGGCGAGCTCGCGTTTGATCGCATCGCCCGCGACGACGGGGTCGTCCACCAGCAAACCTAATGCGATGATCAGCGTCGCGACCGACACCTGCTGCAGATCCATGCCGAGCATGAACACCATGCCGAAGGTCAGTGCCAGGGTGGTGGGGATGGCGATGGCCATCAACGCCGCCGCACGCCACTCCCAGAAGCCTAGCAGCGCGACGATGACCACGAGCAGAATCGCTTCGTACAGCGCGGTCATGAACAGCTCGATGTTGTCCGCGACCTGCTCCGGTTGATCGGACGTCCGCACGATCATCAGATCTTCCGGCAGGCGTAGTTGCAGATCTTTCAAGGTCGCGCCTACCGCACTGCCGAATGCGGCGATCTGCTGACCGTCGCGCATCTGCACGGCGAGCGAGATCGCCCGGCTGCGATGCCAGTCGCCTGCGGCGTCACGCCAGTTTTGAAAATTTAGAAATCGCGGCGGCGTTTGATACGAGCGAAACACCTCCGCGAGATCGCGCAAGTAGACCGGTGTTTTACTTGAACCGGTCCCGACGATGACATCGCCGATCTCGGTTTCACTGGTGAACGAACCGGACGGCTGTACAAGCAAATTGACGTCATCGACTTGCAGCGAGCCGCCGGGCACGACGGTGTTGCGCGCGGTGAGGATCTTCTTGATGCTGGTGGGTTGAATACCGTTGGCGGCGAAGCGTTCCTGCGAATACGCGAGAAAGACCTGCTCTTGCAGAACGCCCGCACGCTGGATCTTCGCAACCGAGGGGACGGTGAGCAGAGCACGCGAAATGATGTCGGTGAACTGGTCCAGCTCGCGATAGGAATACTTGTCGCCCTGCGCTTGCGTAAGCTTTGCCTTTGCGTCCCCGAGATCGCGAATGACGACTGGATTCCAGGCGTCGGGATGAAAGCGGTAGATGCCGGCGCGTGTGCGCAGAAAATCCGCTGCCAAGCCCAGCAAAGCGGTATCGTCAACCGCCGTCGCAAGATCGATCCCCACGAAGCCCGGTCCTTCGATCGCACGGATGCCGGTGCCTGCGTGTTTTTCTTCGAGATAGCGAGCAAACAAATCGACACTGCGCTCGAGGATGGTCGCACTGATCGCGCGCGGCAATCCCATGACGATGGTGGCGCGCGGCGCAGCGGTGGTTTCCGGCGATGCGCTGCGAATCCCCTTGATTGTTTCCGCGAGATCGCGAGCACGCAGCGATAGCTCGACTTCGTTTTCTTTCGGGCTCGCAACCGTGAGCAACAATGCCGCGGTCTCGCCGAATCCGCTGTTGAATTGGATCGGTCCCGCGCCCTGTGGCAAGCTCGGGTTCAATCCGTTCAACTTCAGATTAATGTCGCTGAATTCTTTTTCGGGATCTTTGACGGTCTCCGCGAGCTGGATCTGCACGATCGACACGCCGGGCAGCGTGAGCGACTTGATGCCGAATGAAGTCGGGCCGGGCGGATGGATGACCGAGCTTTGCGCAACGGTGTCTTCGACTTGGCGGGTAACGAGCTGCTCGATCTGTTCTGCGCTGGTGCCGGGCCATGGCGTGATCGCCGTTGCAACCCGAACCGGCATCTGCGGATCTTTGCGCTTCGGCATGTGGGTGTAGCCGTATACGCCCCACACCACGACCACCAGCAGAACGACCCACGAGATGTGGCGGTTTTCTGTGAAGAAGCGTGCGGTGTTGCGGGTCGCAAGTATCGGATCGCCGCGCTCGTCTGAAGCCACGGTCGTCCTATGGTGAGATGCGAACGACGTCGGCGTCTTTGACGACGGTCGCGCCGACCACGATGATGCGATCGCCGCGCTCGACGCCGGAGCTCACCGCGATGCTGTTGCCGACGACCTGGCCGAGCACGACCGGATGCTGCCGCGCGATCTGCTTACCGTTTTCGTCCTTTACAACGTAGACCGCGTAGCCCAGCGGATCGGCCTTCGGACGCACGATCGCGCTCAATGGAATCGCAACCTTCGCCGATTGATTGTGAGCAGCGACCGCTGCCGCTGCAGGAACTTCCAATGCGGCGACCATGCCGTCTTGCAACTCACCGCGCGGATTGGGTATCGTCACCTCGATCTGGAACGCGCGCGTTTTCGTATCCGCCGACGGTGCCACTGCCGTCACCTTGCCGGCAAACACTTTGTCTGGAATCGATTCGGTCGTCACGCGCAACGGGCTTCCCAGCGGTACGCTTTTCAGCATGACGTCCGGCACGCTGAATACGACCTTCGCCGCGCTGACATCCGCCAGGGTAAAGCCGACCGTGCCGGGACCGACCAGTGAACCCAGTTCGATTTTGCGCGTCAGTACGACACCATCCATCGGCGCAGCAAGCGAGGTGTAGCGCAAACTGATCTGTGCTTCGTCGAGCTGCGCCTTCGCGCCGGCGACCGATGCTTGCGCGGTTTCATATTCTTTGCGCGCCGAATCGTAGTCGGGCTCGGTGATGCTCTGCGTTGCGATGAGGTTGGTCGCGCGGCGGAAATCTTCATTGGCTTTTACCAGCGCCGCCCGGGATTTGTCGAGATTCGCCTGTGACTTATGCAGCTGATCGACGTAGTCGTCGTCTTTTACGCACGCAAGCACGGTGCCTTTGCTTACCAGGTCGCCCGGCTGGAGATCGCGCATGCGCCCATCGGCGCCGCGCAGCTGGCGGATGTAGAGAATGTAGCCGTTGACTTTGAAGGCGACGTCGACCTGCGCCCGTGGCGTGACATTGGCTGTGTAGCGCGTGCCTGGAAGCGCGCCTTCGCCGGCGACCGTCTGCACGCGAACCGGTATCCACGCGGGTGCCTGTGCCTCAGGTTTTTCTCGGCCGCACGCGCTCAAAGATAGCGCGATGAATATCCCTACCAGTATCGTGTACCAAGGTCTCACTCAGCCGACTCCCAGCGCTTTGTCCAGCTGCGCCTGCGCGGTCCACAGCGACAGCAGCGCATTTTGAAACTCACTGTTGGCATCCGTCAGGTCCGATTGCGCCTGCAGCACGTCTTTGAGCAGTGCGGATTTCTGCCGATATAAGTTCATCGTCACGCGCAATTTCTCGCGCGCGGCCGCAACGCTCAGTTGCGTCACCTTCACCAGCTCACGCGCCTCCTGCAGCTCGCGCAGGCGCGAGTCGACTTCGATCAGCACTTGCGCTTCGGTATCGCGTACGTCGTTCTTCGCTTGTGTAATGCCGACGGTCTTGCCGGCCAGATCATGCGATTTGCGGCCCCAGTCGTAGAACTCCCACTTGAGCTGCAGGCCGACTGCCCATTCCTGCTCGGGGATGAAGTCGACGTTGAGAAAACGCGAATAGCGCATCTGCAGGTTCAAGTCCGGCAGATATTCCGAGCGCTTGATCTTGTACCCGGTCTGCGCCTGGGCCAGCTTGAGCTTGGCTTCCTGAATGTCGGGGCGCTGTGCCAGTGCGCTGGCTTCCGCTGCACTCTGCTCGAGCGGCTGACCGACGGCAATCTCCGTAGTGCTTACCTGGAACGGCGTTTTAACGTCGCGACCGAGAAGGTTGTTGAGCTTGTCCTGCTGCGTCTGCAGTGCATTGCGTTCGGACCGTGCCGTATGTTCGGCTTTCGCCAGCCGCGCCTCGGTTTCAAGACGCTGATAGTCGAGCGCGACTTTCTCTTTTACGTAGCGCCCGACCAGCTGCGACAGCTCGCGATAGAACAGAATGCTGT
>JBDTMS010000289.1:0-5755 GCA_039934195.1 Betaproteobacteria bacterium | reverse complement strand
CGCAAGACTGTGGAGGTTCGAGTCCTCTTCTCGGCACCAGCCAAAGCCCCCCGCAATTGGGTTTCGGCGTCAGCCGCAACCTTGTACGTGCGGGTTGCAGCACCCGCGATCTTACGTTCGGGTTGCAGCACTGCTGCAACCTTGTACGTTCGGGTTTCGGCTCAGCTGCAACCTGTGGCAATCGGGTCTCGGCACTAGCCGTACGTTTCTGCAATTGGGGCGCACGGAAATCGCCGCACACAAGCGCGGCGATTTTTTTTTGCGCGCGCGATTGGCAATCGATAACGTCCGTGTCCGTAGTTGCAGTTCCCTAGCCTCTAGTCCCGAGCCCCTGGCGAAGCTGCGCGATCAGACCTCGAACGGATGCCTTCGCACAATCGTGTCGTCTCGCTCGGCACCCGTTGAGATCAAGTCGATCGGCACGCCGCAGATCGCTTCCATTCGCTCGATATACGCGCGCGCCTGTGTCGGCAAGTCTTCCAGGCGCCGCATGCCAAGCGTGCTCTCGCGCCAGCCTGAGATCTCTTCGTAGATCGGCTCGCACTCGGCAAGCTCTTCTGCGCCGACCGGCAAAATATCGACCATCTCACCGTTGACCTTATAACCGACGCACAACTGTAGCGTTTCCATGCCGTCGAGTACGTCCAGCTTGGTCACGCACAAACCGGACACGCCATTGATTTGGATCGAACGCTTGAGTGCGGCTGCGTCGAACCAACCGCAACGGCGGGCACGCCCAGTCGTCGCACCGACTTCATTGCCGCGCGCAGCGATGTGGCGGCCGATGTCATCGTCGAGCTCGGTTGGGAACGGACCCGATCCGACACGCGTCGTATACGCTTTTGTAATGCCCAGAATGTAATGCAGTGCCTGCGGCCCGACACCGCTACCGGCCGCGGCTGCGCCCGCGACGCAGTTGCTCGACGTGACGAACGGATAGGTGCCGTGGTCGACATCGAGCAGCGTACCTTGCGCACCTTCGAACAGTAACCGCTTGTTGGCTTTTTGCGCTTCGAACAACAGCCGCGGCACGTCTGCAACCATCGGCTTCAGCGCGTCCGCCAGCGACAGCAGCTCGTCCAATGTCTTTTGGAAGTCGACCGTTTCGGCATTGAAGAAATTACGCAACACGAAGTTGTGGAAGTCCAGCACTTCGCCGAGCTTGGCGGCAAGACGCTCTCGGTGGAACAGGTCCTGTACGCGAATCGCGCGGCGCGCGACTTTGTCTTCATAGGCGGGCCCGATACCGCGGCCGGTGGTGCCGATCTTGCCGGCGCCTTTGGCGGTTTCGCGGGCACGGTCGAGCGCAACGTGATGCGCAAGAATCAACGGACAGGCTTCGCTGATATAGAGACGCGAGCGCACTTCGATGCCCGCGGCCTCGAGTGTGCCCAGCTCTTCCATCAAGGCTTGCGGCGAGAGCACCACACCATTGCCGATGAAGCACGCAACATCGGGCCGCAAAATTCCGGAAGGAATCAAATGCAGCACCGTCTTGCGGCCCTTGATTACCAGCGTGTGGCCGGCATTGTGACCGCCGTGAAAACGCACGACGCCTTGGGCGTGATCGGTGAGCCAGTCGACGATCTTGCCTTTGCCTTCGTCACCCCACTGGGTGCCGACTACTACTACGTTTCTCGCCATCGTTGGATCTGCCTGCCGTTGTCCTGGCGTTGAAATGCGTGACGTGAATGCGCTCAATCGAGCGGCTCGATGTTCCAGTCCGACCCGCGCTTTACCAGCCGCCGATCGCAATTGAGCTCGGTTCGCGTTGCAGCGTGACCGGGCAGATCGACGACCACAATCTCGCCTTGCTCGCGCAACCGCTGCAGCGCTTGCCGCAAGGACGCATCGCTCGGCGCGTACGGCGCCAGCACGCCGGCCGAGCGCGCCGGAAACGGCGCCAGACCCGCGAGCTCACGCAGATCGAGACTGAAACCGGTTGCCGGGCGCGCACGGCCGAATGCCTGGCCGACTTGATCATAGCGGCCACCCAGTGCAATAGCATTGGGATGACCCGCAGTGTAGGCGCTGAACACAACGCCGCTGTGATAATGGTAACCGCGCAGCTCGGCCAGGTCGAACCGGTGCACCGGCGCGATATGCGCCAGATCGCCGGCGATCTTTTCCATGTCGATCAATGCTCGCTCGATCTCGGGGAAGTCGGGCAAATCATCGCGTGCCTGCTGCAACACTGCGACGCCGCCGTATAGCTCGGGCAACAGCAGCAGCGCATCGCGCAGTTTCGGTTCGAGGTGCGCGACCAGCTCGCGCAGCGACGGCACGTCCTTTGACTGCAGCACACGGAACAGATCCGACTCCAGCTCTTCATCGATCCGGCCGTGCTGCATCAATGCGCGAAACACACCGACGTGACCGAGATCGAGGTAGATGTCGTTGACACCGACCGCGCGCAGCGCAGTCACCATCAGCGCTTGAATTTCGACATCGCTCTCGACGCCCGCATGGCCGTAAACCTCGGCGCCGATCTGCAGCGGCTCGCGCGTACGATTCAGTCCGGACGGTTGTGCATGCAGCACGCTGCCCGCGTAGCACAGCCGCGTTACGCCGTTGCGATTGAGCAAATGCGCATCGATACGCGCGACCTGCGGCGTGATATCCGCACGCACGCCGAGCAGGCGTCCGGATAGCTGATCGACCAGCTTGAACGTACGCAGATCGAGATCGTGCCCGGTGCCGGTGAGCAGCGACTCGACATACTCGAGTAGCGGCGGCATGACCAGCTCGTAGCCATGCGCGCGAAACAGATCGAGCAGCCGCCGGCGCAGCGCTTCGATGCGCGTGGCATCGGCCGGAAGGATGTCCTCGATGTATTCTGGAAGCAGCCAACGACGCATGGTTATCGCCGCGCTAACCGACGCTCGATAGCAGGAGCAGACTCGCGCCCACGACCACCAGGACCAAACCGAAGAAGCGCAACTGGCCATCGGCCAGACCGGCGATCCGCCGCATGGTTTCGCGCCAGCGCACCGGCGCCAGCAGCAGCGGCAGACCTTCGATCATCAGCAAGAGCGCAAACGCGGTCCACAGCGCGCTGGACATAGATAAGTTACGGCTGCCCTGGACGATTCATGCGTGGCTCAAGTTGCGCGAGTCCGCATGAATAATCCAGGCCGGCTATTTGGCCCCTTTGGCGGACGGGCTCTTCAAGTACTTGAAGAAGTCCGAGCTGGGATCGAGTATCAACACGTCGCTCTTGTTCTTCAAGCTCTGCCGATAGGCTTCCAGGCTGCGATAGAAAGCATAGAACTCGGGGTTCTGCTGAAATGCCTGTGCATACGTAGCCGAAGCCCGCGCATCGCCCTGCCCCTTGATGCGCTGCGCATCGCGGTAGGCTTCTGCGATCGTCACTTCGCGCTGACGCTCGGCATCCGCGCGAATCTTTTCAGCCTCGGCGAACCCAAGTGAGCGCAGCTCGTTGGCGACACGCTTGCGCTCAGCTTCCATGCGGCGATATACCGCCTCGCTGACTTCTTGCGGCAGATCGACGCGCTTCAATCGCACATCGAGCACCTGCACGCCGATCTTGCGCGCATCGGCGTCTACTTTTTCGCGCATCAACGCCATGATTTGCTCGCGCTCGCCGGAGACGACTTCGTGGATCGTGCGTTTGCCGAATTCCGCGCGGAGGTTGTCGTTAACCGTCTGCGCCAAGCGAATCCGCGTGCGTGTCTCGTCGCCCCCGACGCTGATGTAGTACTGCACCACGTCGACGATGCGCCATTTGACGAACGAATCGACCAGAACGTTTTTCTTCTCCGAGGTAATGAAGCGCTCGGGATCTTCAGAATCCATCGTCAGGATCCGCACATCGAAGAAGCGCACGTTGTCGATCAGCGGCAGCTTGGCGTACAAGCCGGGCTTGGTGATGATGTGCACTGGTTCGCCGAGGCGAAAGACGATGGCGTTCTGGCGCTGATCGACAGTAAACAGCGCAAGGCTCGCTATCACGAGAATTACGACGAGCGCGATGAGCGCCCACGAGAGGCCGCGCTTCATGGCCGTGCCTCCCGGTCGCGGCCACGGAACGAATCGCGCGACCGGTTATCGAGCGCAGGTGCTGCCGGCGTCGTCGACTGAATTTCCGGCACGACATTATGCTCGGGCGCGTTTTCCGGAGCGCTCGACGCGCTAGCACCCGCGGCGGCGCCGGACATCTGCAGCAGCTTGTCGAACGGCAGGAACAGCAGATTGCTCCCGGCTTTCTGATCGATGAGGACTTTGGTCGTGCTCGACAATATTTGTTGAATTGCATCGAGATACATGCGCTGCCGGGTGACTGCCGGTGCGCGCGTGTATTCGGTGAGAATCTGGTTGAAACGCGCGGCTTCGCCCTCTGCGTTTGCGATCACGCGCTGCTTGTAGCCTTCGGCTTCCTGCAGCAGCCGCGAGGCGGTACCGCGCGCTTTCGGAACGACGTCGTTCGAGTACGCCTGCCCTTCGTTGATCTGCCGCTCGCGATCCTGACCGGCCTTGACGGCATCGTCGAACGCGGCCTGCACTTGTTCGGGCGGTTGTGCCTGCTGCATCGTCACTTGACTGATCGCAACGCCGGTCTTGTAGCGGTCGAGGATTTCCTGCATCAGCTTTTGCGCCTGCGCGCGGATCTGCTCGCGGCCTTCGTACAGCACGAAGTCCATGCGGCTTTTGCCCACGATCTCGCGCATCGCCGACTCGGCGACCTGCATGACGGAGTCGTCCGGATTGCGGTTGTAGAACAGATACTCGGTCGGATCTTTCAACATGTACTGCACGGCGAACTGCAGGTCGACGATGTTCTCGTCGTCGGTCAGCATGAGCGATTCTTTCAGCACCTTGTTCTTTACGTTGTTGCGGTAGCCCACCTCGAGCGTTCGCACCTGCGACAGGTTGACGATCTCGACCCCTTCGATCGGATACGGCAGATGCCACTGCGGGCCCGGCTCGGTCGTCTGCGCGTACTTGCCGAAGCGCAGTACCACACCGCGCTGGCTTGCATCGACTATATAGAAGCCGCTCGCCAGCCAGACCACGATGATCAGTACGACGAGCAGGCCCGCGCCGCCGGGCAGGCGGCGGCCAGCGCCCATACCGGGCTCACGCGGGCCACCGCCTTTGCCGCCGAGCGCACCGGTAATTTTCTGCCGGAAGCGATTCCAGATTTCGTCGAGGTCGGGCGGACCTTCGCCTCGCCTGCCCCAGTTTGGGTCGTTAAGCGCCATTCGATTTTTTCTTAGTTGAAAGCGACGTTGCCCCGTGGTGCACGTCTACGAGCTATCGCAAGTGTGAGCCGCTTCACGCCACCGCGCGGCTGGTTGGCAGGGGTAAGGGTGCACCCGTGCGAAATTCATCGATTGCCACCTGCACGAGCTCGACACCAGCGCCGGTCTTCGCACTAACGCGAAGGCGCGCGATTTTACCATACTCGTCGCGCTCAGATCCCGGCTGCAGCTCGGTCAGATCGATCTTGTTCAACAGCAGAACCTGCGGGATCGCACCGGCGCCGATTTCGTCGAGCACCAGATTCACCTCCGAGATCTGCACCGCTTGTACCGGACTGGACGCATCGACCACGTGCAGCAGCAGGTCGGCTTGTACGGTTTCTTCCAGCGTTGCACGAAACGCAGCGACCAACGTATGCGGCAGGTCGCGGATGAATCCCACCGTGTCCGACACGACGATGTTGCCACCGCCTTCGGTGTGCAAACGCCGCGTCGTAGTATCGAGCGTGGCGAACAATTGATTGGCCGCATAG
>JBDTMS010000288.1:0-5761 GCA_039934195.1 Betaproteobacteria bacterium | reverse complement strand
ATCTCCAGCGCATACGGCGCCCAGTCTTTTTCGACGTCGCGCAAACTCGGCGCATCCCATCCCATCACCATGTAAGGCAGCTCCGCAGGCGCGTTCACGACCACGCGCTTGACGCCTTCCTGCCGCGGCTCGGTCTGCGGCTTCCGGGTGGGCAGCAAACGCGCCGCGATTGGACCGAATTGTTTTTCGGCTTCGGCGAAAACTTCTGCGGCCGAGACGTCGCCGACGATGACCAACGTTGCGTTGTTCGGTGCATACCAGGCGTTGTACCAGTTGCGCGCGTCCTCGTAGGTCAGGCTTTCCAGATCGCTCATCCAACCGACCACCGGCGTGCGATACGGATGCGCTTTATACATGGTGGCGTTGAAGGTTTCGTAGAGGCGCGATTTCGGTTGATCGTCCGTGCGCAGTCGCCGCTCTTCCATCACGACGCGGATCTCGCGCGAGAATTCCGCTTCGGACAGGATCAAATTGGCCATGCGATCGGCTTCGAGCTTGAGCGCCAGTGCGAGCTTCGACTTGTGCAGCTGCTGGTGATAGACGGTCGCGTCCTTGTTGGTGAACGCGTTGTCGCGCCCGCCGGCACGCGCAATGGCGCGAGAGAACTCGCCGGGCGGGACATCCTTCGTGCCCTTGAACATCATATGCTCGAGCACGTGCGCAACACCGGTAGTGCCGTTGACCTCGTCCATGCTGCCGGCGCGATACCAGAGCATGCACGCCACAACCGGTGCGCGGCGGTCCTCCTTGACCAGGATTTTCATGCCATTCGGCAGCACGTGCTGTTGCACGTCGGCGTGGACCGTGGCGCAGAGGCAGCATGCGGCCGCGGCGAGCAATGCACGAATCGTCATCCTGTTCGAAACCATAAGGTCGCTAACCGCTTTCATGAGGACGTGGACTGTTAGAATTGCTTCTGGGTGCAGGCCGTTCCGAATTCACCCGAACGGGCGCTGCAGTACTTCATTACGGCCGCACGGGCTGCTTCTTGTTATTAGCGTGCAGCATGGTGTGCACGCAGGCGGTCTCACCACTTTGACTTGCCTTGAGTATGTTGAGTTTCCTGAAGAGTAACAAGGGCGATCGCCCGCAACCGGAAAGCGCTGACGCGGACAAACCCGCCGACAGCGGCGGCTGGCTGTCGCGCCTGAAGGCCGGCTTATCGGCGACGCGCGGAAAGCTGAGCAGCCAGTTGACGGCGGTGCTCGGCCGTTACGCGAAGATCGATGAAGCGTTGTTCGAGGAGCTCGAAACGCTGCTCCTGTCCTGCGACGTCGGCGTCGCCTCTACGCAGTACCTGCTCGACCAGGCACGCCAACGCGCAGGCCGCGACCGCCTCACCGATCCCGCGGATTTGAAACGCGTGCTCCGCGATGGTTTGGAGGATTTGCTGCGTCCGGTCGCGCAGCGTTTATCGATTGCCGGTCATCGACCGTTTGTGCTGCTGGTCGCCGGTGTAAACGGGTCGGGCAAGACAACTTCGATCGGCAAGCTGGCGAAGTATTATCAAAGCCAGGGAAAATCGGTCATGTTGGCCGCCGGCGATACGTTTCGTGCTGCTGCGGTGGAGCAACTTAAAACTTGGGGCGAGCGCAATAACGTGCCGGTGATCTCGCAGGAGAAAGGCGACTCTGCCGCGGTCATCTTCGACGCGCTGCAAGCGGCGCAGGCGCGAGACATCGACATTCTGATTGCCGACACTGCCGGACGATTGCCGACGCAATTACACCTGATGGAAGAACTGAAGAAGGTGAAGCGCGTGATTGCGCGCGTGATGCCCAGTGCGCCGCATGAGGTGATGCTCGTGCTCGACGCCAATACCGGCCAGAACAGCATCAGCCAAGTGCGTGCCTTCGACACCGCCCTAGGTCTGACCGGCCTGACTATCACCAAACTGGACGGCACCGCCAAGGGCGGGGCCATCGCCGCGATCGCGCGCGAAAATCCAATTCCCGTGCGCTTCGTCGGGGTCGGCGAGGGCATCGACGATCTGCGACCGTTCGATGCCAAGGAATTCGCCGATGCCATGTTCGATTGATGCAGCTGCATTCCAAGCCGATCGAGTGACCGGCAACCCTGCCATTATCCCGTGATCAGTTTCAGTCGCGTCTCCAAGCGCTATGCCGGAGGTTTCGAAGCGCTGAGCGATGTCAGCCTGAACGTCTCGGAGGGAGAGCTCGTGCTGATCACCGGTCACTCCGGCGCCGGCAAGAGCACGCTGCTGAAACTGATGGCGGCGATTGAATTGCCAAGCTCCGGCACCGTGGTGGTTGGCGGCCAGAATCTCGCCAAGCTGAAATCTACCGGCGTGCCGTTTCTTCGGCGCAAGTTCGGCATTGTGTTCCAGGACCATAAGCTCTTGCACGATCGCACGGTGTTTCAGAACGTCCTGCTGCCGCTGCAGATTGCCGGCTTCGAAGCCCGCGACGGCGCGCGCCGTGCCCGCGCGGCGCTCGACAAGGTTGGCCTGCTGACCAAAGAGAAGGCGATGCCGGTCACGCTGTCGGGCGGCGAGCAGCAGCGCGCCTGCATTGCGCGTGCTGTGGTAAATCGCCCGTCGGTGCTGTTGGCGGACGAGCCGACCGGAAATCTGGACGAAGACTATGGCCGGGACATCGTCGAGCTGTTTTGCGATTTCCATCAGGTCGGCGCCACAGTCATCATCGCGACGCACGACCGCCTGGTTGCCGACCAACTGAAGGCGCGTACCGTGCACTTGGCTCAAGGGCGCATCGCAGAGTGAGAGGCTGGTTGCGGGACCACCGCCGGGCAGCAATGGATGCGGTCACCCGGCTCGGCGCAACGCCAATGGCTTCGCTGCTGAATATCCTGGTGATCGGCGTTGCGCTTAGTCTTCCTGTCGGCGTCTACCTGGCTCTCTCGCAGGTGCAATCGCTTACTCGTCAAGTTTCGAGCGATCCTCAGATCAGCATTTTTCTGACGCTGGACGCCGGCGACAGCGATGCCAAAACGATCGAACGGAAACTGCAGAACGACGCCGAGATCGGCAGCTTCCGTTTCATCCCACGCAGCCGGGCGTTGGCGGACTTGAAGCGCAGCGCCGGCTTATCGGATGTCTTGAACGAGCTCAAGCAGAATCCGCTGCCGGACGCGTTTGTCGTAACCGCGCGTGATAACCGGCCGCAGACGCTCGAGCGCCTGCGGGACGAGGCAGCGACTTGGCCGCGCGTGGCCCATGTTCAACTGGATTCGGAATGGGCGCGCAAACTCGACGCAGCATTGCGGCTCGGCCGGACAGCCGTGTTCATTCTCGGCGTGCTGCTGTCCGGGGCGCTGATCGCGATCACCTTCAACACCATCCGCCTACAGATCCTGACGCGCCAGGAGGAGATCGAGGTTACCAAGCTGATCGGCGCCACCCACCCATTTATCCGCAGGCCGTTTTTGTATTTCGGGGCACTTCAAGGCGCTGCCGGCGGTCTGACTGCCTGGGTAATCGTAGCCGTCGCAGCATACTTTTTGAACCGCGATTTGATCGAGCTGGCGGCGCTCTACGGCGCAGCATTTCAGTTACAGGCTTTGCAACCGAGAGATGGTCTGGCGTTGCTGTTTTTCTCTGCCGGGCTCGGCTGGTCGGGCGGCTGGCTCTCGGTATCCCAGCATTTATGGCGGCAAAAACCGATATAGCCGACTAGATTAGTCGGGAACTTCCCTGGGCATTGGCACTCGAAATACAAGAGTGCTAAAGTGCTGGGAAGTTGTCTAGGAGGGACATAGTTAATGATCAAGACTTTACCGGTAAATATTCCGCTGCCCTCGATGGCGGGCAGCCTGGAAGGCTATATTCAAGCGGTTAACCGGTTTCCGCTTCTGACCGAAGAGGACGAGGTCCGCTACGCGTTGCAGTACCGAGACCAGGGGGACATCGAAGGTGCCCGTCAGATGGTGTTGTCGCATCTGCGCCTGGTGGTGTCGATCGCGCGCGGCTATCTAGGGTATGGATTGCCGCATGCCGACTTGATTCAGGAAGGCAATGTCGGCCTGATGAAGGCCGTCAAGCGATTCGATCCGGATCGCGGCGTTCGGCTGGTTTCGTTTGCCGTGCATTGGATCCGCGCCGAGATCCACGAGCACATCCTGCGCAACTGGAGAATCGTAAAAGTCGCCACGACCAAGGCGCAGCGCAAGCTGTTCTTCAATCTGCGTAGTATGAAGAAGAGCCATGGCGCGTTGACGCGGCAAGAGACTGCCGACATGGCAAAGGCGCTGAACGTAAAGACCACCGACGTCGCGGAGATGGAAACGCGGCTGGGCGGTCAGGACATCGCGTTGGAGCCCTTGTCGGACGACGAAGAAGACAGCTTTGGCCCGATCTCGTACCTGTCGAATCCCGATGAAGAGCCGGGCCACATCCTCGAGACTGAACAGGACGAGCGGTTACGCAGCGAAGGACTGGCGCAGGCGTTATCGAGCCTCGACGCGCGCAGCCGTCGGATCATCGAAGCGCGCTGGTTGCGCGAGACCGACACTGCGACATTGCACGACCTGGCTGGCGAGTTCGGTGTTTCCGCCGAGCGCATACGCCAGATCGAATCACAGGCGATGAAAAAGATGCGCGCGTTGATTCCGGCGGAAGCCGTTTAGCGTTACGCGTTAGAAACAGAAAACGCCGCCCTCGGGCGGCGTTTTCATTTGTGCCGGCCAGTACAGCGATCGAGTCTGCTCAGGACTTCAGCAGCTTGCCGATATCGTGGGCAAATACGTCCGCGCCTTGACCATAGCTCACGTAGAGCCGCAAGCGTCCGGACGGATCGTAGATGTAGGTCCCCGACGAATGATCAACCGTGTAGTTGGCCGCGTCGCTGCCGGGATTTTTCTGGATGAGAACCTCGAAGTCTTTCGCGACTTTTTCGGTTTGCTCGGGCGTACCGCGCAACCCGATGAAGCCCGGATTGAACGCGGTCAGGTACTGCTTTAGTACCGCTTCGGTGTCGCGCTCGGGATCGGCAGTGATTAAGGCAACCTGGACTTTGTCGCCATCGGCGCCGAGTTTCTTAATCGCATTGGCCAACTCGGTCAACGTGGTCGGACACACGTCCGGGCAATGCGTGTAGCCGAAAAATACGACGAGAACCTTGCCGCGATAATCCGCGAGGGTTCTCTGCTGACCGTTGAAATCGCTGAGTTGGAAATCTTTGCCGAACTCGGCGCCGGTGACGTCGGTGGAGCGGAACGTCGTCGATTGCGATCCTGATCCGCAACCGGCAAGCGCGAGGGCAAACGAACACCAGAGCAGGAACCAGCTTCGCGTTACGTGGCGCATCGATCAGCCGACGATGCGCCAGTAATGATCGATCAACAGCGCCGCGAATAGAGCAGACAGATAAAAAATCGAATATCGAAACGTGCGCCGAGCCAGCTCGTCGCTGTAGTCGACATAGATTTTTACCGCGTACCACAAGAACACGCCACCGAGCACAACCGCGGACGCGAGATAGATGAATCCGCTCATCCCCGTCGAGAACGGCAGCAGACCGACGGCAAACAGTATCAGCGTGTAGAACAACACGTGCAGACGCGTGTAGCGATCGCCGTGCGTGACCGGAAGCATCGGAATGCCGGCCTTTGCGTATTCGCGTTTGCGATACAGCGCAAGTGCCCAGAAATGCGGTGGCGTCCACGCGAAGATAATTAGAAACAGCAGCAGCGCATCAGAGGCAATCTCGCCGGTCATCGCGGTCCAGCCGAGCACCGGCGGCATCGCGCCGGACGCACCGCCGATCACGATGTTCTGCGGCGT
>JBDTMS010000287.1:0-5779 GCA_039934195.1 Betaproteobacteria bacterium | reverse complement strand
GTCGGATCGATCATGCCGGCGACGTCGGTGAAGCGAACTTCGCTGCGGCCGGCTTTGAGCTCGATGTCGCGCTCGTGGCGAACCATCGCATAACCCGGAACGGCGTACCCTTGCTGGCCGCCGTTGCGATATAGATCCGGCGAGATAGCGCCGGGTTGGGCGCTGCTATAGATCGTCAGCGCATTGGCGATCGGGTCGGCGGCGGCGCCGACGCTGGTCGTGTCGGCCATCGCGAGCGTGAGAACGGTCAGAGCGAGACCTCGGTAGCGGTGCATGTCATTTCCTTTGTATGAGTTCAAAGCAATCCTGCCACCTGTAAACGATCTACCGACGCAAAAGGGTTAAGTGCCGTGGCAGCAGTCACGGCCGCGGCGAAGGACGATGCGTTCGCTTACAATTTATACATAACACGAACGGAGGAACACCCCATGGATGTCAGCGACGTCAAAGCCATCAGCCCGAAGCGCACGGCCGCGCAGTTCAAACTGGATGCACGGCAGGCGCGTATCGACCTTAGCGCCGCTCTGCGCAGCGCCGCGCGCATGGCGTTCAACGAAGGTGTCTGCAATCATTTCAGCATGGAGCTGCCCGGCGAACCGGACAAGTTTCTGATCAACCCGCAGGGCCTGCACTGGTCCGAGATTACACCGGATGATCTGATGGTCCTGAACGCAGACGGAGAAGTGCTCGCGGGCAAGCACAAAGTTGAGCCGACTGCGTTCTACATTCACAGCCGCGTGCATCGCAGCTGCAAAAAGAAAGTCGTTCTGCACTGCCATATGCCGTTCGCGACCGCGCTTACGATCATCGAAGGTGGCCGGCTCGAGATCAGCGCAAATCAAAATGCCATGCGGTTCTTCGGGCGCACGGCATACGACGACAGTTACGGCGGCGTCGCGCTCAGCGACGATGAGGGCGATCGCATCGCGAGCGGGCTCGCCGACAACGACATTTTGTTCATGGCGCATCACGGCGTGATCGTCAGCGGCGATCGCATGGACTACGCTTTCGACGACCTGTATTACCTGGAGCGGTCGTGCATGGTTCAGATGCTGGCGCAGAGCACCGGCAAAGCATTGCGCAAACAATCCGACGAAGTCTGTGCGCAGGTGTCGAAACAGATCGGCGGCGAACGCCAGCAGTCGGAGCTGCACTTCCAGGCGCTGAAGCGTCTGCTCGATCGCGACGAACCGGGCTGGCGTGGTCAGACGCGTGAGAAGTTGCGCTGACCGCGCTAACAATCTTGCGCAGCAAATTTCATAGGTAGCTTCGCATGCGTATTCTAGTCGTCGGTGCGACCGGTACCATAGGCACGGCCGTGGTCGCTGCTTTGTCTGGTCATGAGATCGTTGCGATCACTCGCAAGAGCACGCCCATCTCGGTCGACCTCGTCGATCCATCGTCCATACAAGCGATGTACAAAGCGCTCGGCAAGGTCGATGCGGTCGTTTGCGCAGCGGGACAAGCGAAGTTCGCACCGCTTGCGCAACTCGGCGACGTCGATTTCCAATTCTGCCTCGACAATAAGCTGATGGGCCAGGTCAACCTGGTTCGCTTCGGGTTCGGCTACATTCGCGATGGCGGCTCGATCACGATCACGAGCGGCACGCTTGCGCGCTCGCCGATGGCGGGTAGTGGCGCTATCAGTTTGGTGAATGCGGGCCTCGAAGGCTTCGTTCGCGCGGCAGCGTTGGAAGCGCCGCGCAAAATTCGCGTGAATGTGGTCAGCCCGCCGTGGGTGACCGAAACTCTCCAGGCGCGCAAGATGGATATGCCCGGCGGGCTGCCCGCTGCGGTGGTTGCGAAGTCTTATGTCGAGAGCGTAACCGGGACCGGGAACGGCGCGGTCCTGGAGCCCGCCGGTTGAGCAACTCAAGCACGCATTGCGCGGCTGATTGCAGAACCTCGGCGCGTCCGCGACGCGCTTATCTGCGATGCCCTGTCCGCCACGCGGCATCAGGGCGTCGCGCCCGCCTCAGTCCGGTCGATAACCGTCGGTTAGCGTTTTCAGAAATACGACTACGTCTTCGATCTCGCTTGCATCGAGTGCGGGCGTTTCCCCGAGATGACGGTCGTACGGCACTTCTGTGGTGTTGACGTTATCGACGTACTGCTGCGGCAGATCGTCGAAGCGATGCACCTTGCCGGCGTTTTCCGAATACCACTTGCCGGGATTGGAATCGCGTTCGACATAAAACTCGACGACTTCATTTAGCGTTGCGAACCGACCGTTGTGAAAATACGGCGCGGTGATCGCGATGTTACGCAACGTCGGCACCTTGAATGCGCCACAAAACTCCTTGCGCTGTGCGAGGTCCGTACGAAACGGGCCGCATAAACCGAGATCGAAAAATTCGCGTCGTGCGTTCGCTGGAATCGCTGCGTTGCGCGGCACACCGAGGTTGTCGTAGGTGAAGTCGGTGAACAGCGGCGGCTCTCCGGTGTCGCTGCGCGCGCTCGGATGGCAAGCGGCGCAATTACCTTTCTTCGGATCTTCGAACAGCCCCCGCCCGCGCTCTTCCTGCGCGCTGAGCTTGGTTTTACCCGCTAGGTAGTAATCGTACTTACTCGAGAACGGCGCGAAATCGGCGGTGTCTTCCAATTGAAACTGTTGTAGCGCCAGCACCGCCTGCGTCAAAGCTTTCTCGGCATCATCGAAGATGTCGGCGCCGAACACGGCGCGAAATTCCGTTGCGTAAGCGGCATGACTGAGTTTGGCGGCGACCTCGGCGGCGGAGCCGTTCGCCATTTCATGCGCTGAGAGCAACGGCAGCCTGGCTTGCTCGGCAAGCGTGTTGGCTCTGCCATCGAGCGCAAAGCCGCCGGTAGGCACTGTTTTGCCGTCTTTGTCGGCGAGAGAGAACGCCGGCGTCTTCGCCAAATAACGCAGCGACGGTGCGTTACGAAAACCCGGCACGTCGAGACTGGCGCCGCCGAACTCTACCGGTCCATGCGTGGAGGCTTCGGAGAATGCATGCTCAGGCTGGTGACATGTAGCGCACGACATCTTCCCGCTGGCGGAAAGCGATTCGTCCGCGAAAATTTGTTTTCCCAGCCGTGCTTCGGGCGACAACGATGCTGCCGTCGTCGCAATGGGCGTCGAACCCTCCGACTGAGTGCAGCCGTTTAGCGACAACGTAGCGAGCAGAATCGCCGTCCAAAAAAATATGCGCGCCAATCCAATCACCGGATAAGTAAACTAACGCCGACCATAAGGATCAAGTCACCTTATAGGCAAATCGTGTGAAACCCGTGTCAATTTTTCGCCTGCGGCCCACGCTTTCGATCATAGTGCCGTGGCTTCGATCAAGTAACGAGCGTTTCGAAATTAGAAAATTCTCGCCATCTCTCGCACGCTCCAGCGTCGCAAAACAAAGACACAAAAAGGCACTCAACCATGGACTGGCTCGACAATCGAATCACCGCATGCAATGCACTGGTCAGGCACACGATCGGCAATGCTATGCGGTGCTTGACGCTTGCGGTGTTCCTAGCTTGCGCGACGTCGGCAAGTTTCGCGCAGACCCGGTTATACGTCGTCAATGGCGGCGACGATACTATTTCCGTTATCGATACGAGCACTCATAGTGTCGTCGCGACGATCATCGGTCCCGCGCCCTTGCTGTCGATCACGTACAACTCGAACGACGGCATGCTCTATCTGCCGACCCAAGAAGGCGAAGGCAAAGTCTACGTGCTCAACCCCTCAACCTTAACGTTTTTGAAAAAGCCGCTCGCAGTGGGCGCCTTCCCGAGTTACATGTCCATATCCCCAACGTCAGATCGCGGCTACGTATCGAATCAGTTCGGCGGGCTGTCCGTCGTCGATATGAAGAAGCGGTCGGTCATCACCGAGCTGGATGTGACGGCGCCGTTGGGCAGCGCGCTTGCTATCGAGTCCGGCAAACTCTATGTCATCAACAATCAACAGAGCGAAGTGTCGATCGTAGACACCACCTCCAACACCGTGCTGCGCCCATTGCCGATCGGCTGTCTGAACCCGATAGATATCAAGGTCGACGCGAAGCTGCATAAAGCGTTTGCCACGAAGAGCTCGTGCAGCGAAATTGCGGTGATCGACACACGCACCGATGCTGTGAGCACGGTAATTACCTTGCCCGGCGGGCCACCGCGCCACCCGCAATTTCTCGTCATCGACCCTATAGCACACCGTGCTTACGTAAGTGTGACGTGGGGCTCGGACGAAGATGGATTGTCCGGCGGCGTTGCAATTCTCGACACGAGTAACAACAGCATTGTCGGCGGGATCGAGCTGGGCGAGAATCCCAGTCGCTTGGCGCTCGATGTCTCAGAGCACCGACTCTATGTAGTCGATCGACGCGGCGAGAGCGTATTCGTGATCGATACGCAAAGCGATGTTGTGCTGGGTGAGATTCCGGTCGGCAGCGATCCCACCGATATTGCGATCGTTCCGGCCGGGCGTTCAAACGCAAATTGATCCATGGTTGCCGACATCGCGCTCCGCGATGACTCTGAATCTAGAGCAGCAGGCGCGAATCGGGGATGGACCAGATGTCGCCGAGGCATCGGGCTTCAGCTCGAGCTGCGGCAATCGCCGATCCGAACTAGCGCAGCCGCGCCAGTTCGCTGGGAGGTATCAGCAACTAATGACTGCGGTTTCGACCCCGCCTTCCCGCGAACACAAGCAATCCCAACGCGAGCGCGAATAGCGTCGACGGTTCCGGTATAACCGTGAGCGCGGCATTGCTGGCGTCAGGTGCGAAATCAGACACGTAGGGAGCCTGTCCGGGTATCGATTCGGGCCAGAAATTCCACGTGTAATTCTGCGGCGCGAACCCGGCGCTCGGAATCAGGCTCAACGGCACCGTCCCCGTGATCGTGTTGCCGCTGACAGTCACCGAACCGGCCGGCAAAGCGTGCGCGCCGCCATTGGCGATGTCGACGAATGAGCCGGTTCCATTAGCGAGCAGCGCCACGACGGAATCGAACTTGACCCCCGCGCCGAACGGCGGCGTGGCGCTAAGGAATTCTTCGGTGCCTCTACCGCGGTCCAGTCCCCAGACCCACGCACCGCCCGGCGTCGCTCCGCCGACCGGGCCGGCAACGGTGGCGGTAAATGTCAGCGTAGCATTCTCGGTATCGAACGTAACCTCCGAGGATCGCGCATCCATATCGAGGTTGTGTGGACCGATGTAAGTCGACAGGAAATCATTCGCCGGGTCGGTGACGAGCGCCGCACCCGCCGAAGTACTTGCGAATAACCCGCCGGCGGAAATCACTACGAAGATCGACGACAGATAAGGCGCGTAACGGCCAGGTGTGCGGAACATTGGGCCTCCTTTGCAACGTGCAAGGTTGAAATAGTCCTTCAGGTGCCCGTAGATCCCGCTTCGCGAATCGATGGTTCAGTTCACGCGATCATTTTGCTTACGCGCTCGACATTCGACGTATCCGATCTGCGACATTTGCAGGTCACCGAGCGACGACCGCAAGGCCACATGCAAAAACAACGTACAGCAAGCCAAAACACGCGAGGCGCGCCGCCGTGAGACGTTCACGACGCAAAGACCAGAACAAACCCGCGATCGCGATCATCGTAACGGCCGCAGCCCACACCACGGATTTATCGAGCAGCCACGGCGTGAACATCAATCCCAATGCGCTCGGAATGGTTGCCTGAATCATCATCGCGCCGCTGATGTTGCCCATCGCCAGCGCGGTTTTTCCCTGCCGCACCCAGATCACCGCGTTGAGCGTTTCCGGAAGCTCGGTCGCAATCGGGCTGAATAACAGCGCG
>JBDTMS010000286.1:0-5837 GCA_039934195.1 Betaproteobacteria bacterium | reverse complement strand
CTTCGCGATCTCCGATGAACTCACCCGTGCAGACCGTGGCATCGTTGTCGCCCCCGCCTTCGCCGCTTACGTTTCCGTTCGATGTTCCGCCCCAACCGGGCACCTGGCAAGCGGTCGCGGACGGTGTTTATTGGCTGCGCATGCCGCTGCCGTTTGCCCTTGATCACATCAACCTCTGGGTATTGCGCGATCGCGATGGCTGGACGTTGGTCGATACCGGCATCAACACCGACATCACGCGTGAGTTGTGGAGCCAGTTGATCGAGCATGCGTTCGCGGGTCTGCCGGTGCGGCGCATCATCGTTACGCATTTTCATCCTGATCATATGGGACTCGCCGGCTGGCTGGTGCAACGTTTCGGCGTCGAGCTGTGGATGACTGAGGCCGAGTACTTGACCGCAGCGAATGTCTACGCCGACCTGCCGGGGATGACGCGCGAGTCGTCGGTGCAGTTTTTTGCGCTGCATGGCCTCGACGCCGATCGTCAGGAAGCGCTGCGCCAACAGACCCACTCGTATCGGCGCGCCGTCAGCGCGCCGCCGGAAGCATTTCATCGCATGCAAGATGGCGATGTACTCGACATCGACGGACGCGACTGGCGGATCATCGTCGGCTGGGGCCACGCGCCGGAACACGCAGCGCTTTATTGCGCAGCGCTCGGCACATTGATCGCCGGCGATATGGTGCTGCCGAAGATCAGCACGAACGTTTCCGTATGGTCGCGCGAGCCAGAAGGCGATCCGGTCGAACAGTTTCTGCGCTCGATCGAGCGCTACGCGCAGCTGCCTGCCGAAAGCCTGATCCTGCCCTCACACGGATTGCCGTTTCATGGTTTGCGACAGCGCGTCGCGGCGTTGACCGAGCATCATCGACTGCGTTTGAATGAGCTGGCCGCCGCCTGCGAGCAGCCGGTGAGCGCTGCCGATGTATTACCGGTGTTGTTTCGCCGCGCGCTCGACACGCATCAAATCAGCTTCGCCATGGGCGAAGCAATCGCACATCTGAATCATCTGATGTTCAAACGACGCGTGGTACGGGACCTGGATTCGCACGGCGTCCTGCGCTTCCACGCGCCTTCGTCGCACAACTGACGAGGACCTTTATCATGGCCGAAAAAACGACCAACGAGCAAACGCCCCGCATGCCCGATCCGCAGCAGATGGCCGAATCGTTCGCGCAGATCGCGCAGCAGAGCCAGCGGCTGGTGAACGACTATTTCGAGCGCCAGCTCGACGGCAAGATCGCGCCGGTCAGCGACGATCTCGGCCTGAACAACGCGTTCATGAATCTCGGCATCAGCATGCTGACCAATCCGTGGAAGATGGCGGAAGCGCAGCTGAAGATGTGGAACGATTATGCGCAGCTGTGGCAAAACTCGCTGCACAAGATGAACGGCGAAGAAACCGCGCCGGTTACACAACCCGCGAAATCCGATAATCGATTTCGCAGTGAGCTGTGGCAGAACAACTTCGTATTTGACTACATCAAGCAGTCCTATCTGATCGCCTCGCAGAACATCCAGAAAATGGTGTCCGACAGCGAAGGGCTCGACCCGCAGACCGCGCGCAAGGTGCAGTTCTTCACGCGCCAATTCGTCGATGCGTTGGCGCCGACCAATTTCGCGTTCACCAATCCTGACGTGCTCAAAGCCACGATCGAAACCGGCGGCAAGAATCTGGTCGACGGCCTGCAGCATTTGTTGCACGACATGGAACGCGGCAAGGGCCAGCTCGCAATCAGCATGACCGATTACAAAGCGTTCAAGCTCGGCGAGAACGTTGCGACGACGCCGGGCAAGATCGTGTTCGAGAATGCCATGATGCAATTGATTCAGTACGTGCCGACCACCGAGACGGTGTCGCGCACGCCGCTGCTGATCATTCCGCCGTGGATCAATAAGTACTACATCCTCGACTTGCGCGAGAAGAACTCGTTTATTCGCTGGGCGGTGGCGCAGGGCCAGACGGTGTTCGTGATCTCGTGGGTTAATCCCGATCATCGCCTAGCCGACAAGACGTTCGAAGATTACATGCAGCTCGGCCCGATGGCCGCGCTCGACGCGATCGAGCAGGCCACCGGCGAGCACGAGGCGAACGTGATCGGCTATTGCCTCGGCGGCACCCTGCTCGCGGGCTTCTTGGCGTGGCTGGCCGCGAAGGGCGAGAAACGCGTGAAGAGCGCGACGTTCTTCACCGCGATGATCGATTTCCGCGAGCCCGGTGAGCTCGGCGTATTCGCCGATGAGACGACCTTGCTGAACCTCGAGAAGAAGATGCTCGAGCGCGGCTATCTGGAGGGCGCAGAGATGGCGGGCACGTTCAACCTGCTGCGCGCGAACGATTTGATCTGGTCGTTCGTGGTGAACAATTATCTGCTCGGCAAGGAGCCGTTTCCGTTCGATCTGCTGTACTGGAATTCGGACGCGACGCGCATGCCGGCGAAGATGCACGCCTTCTATATCCGCAATATGTACGTTGAGAATCGGCTGATCGAACCGGGCGGCATCACTTTGTCCGACGTGCCGATCGATCTGAAGAAAATTCAGACGCCGGCATTCTTTTTATCGACCGTCGAAGATCACATCGCGCCCTGGAAGAGCACCTACATGGGAACGCAATTTCTCGGCGGACCGGTGAAGTTCGTCCTTGCGGGTTCCGGCCATATCGCCGGGGTCGTCAATCCACCCGCGGCGAATAAATATTTCCATTGGGTGAACGCCGGTCTCCCGAAGACTGCAGACGAATGGATGGCGAGCGCAGCCCGGCACGACGGTTCCTGGTGGCCGGAATGGGACCGCTGGGTCGGCGGATTCGGTGGCGGCAAGGTTCCGGCCCGCGTCCCGGGCGATGGCAAACTCAAAGTCATCGAAGATGCACCTGGCGCGTACGTGAAACTGCGCCTCGATCCGGCTGCACCCGAATTGGCGGCAGCGACGGCGATGGTAGAAGTGACGGCAGCAGCACTCACGCCTGTAACCGACACGGCAGCCAAGCTTGCCGAAGACTCTCGACTTGCAGCCAACGATGACAGCGGTAGCGGCGATGTGCCGACGCCGCGTTCAGGCAAGTCCAAGCGAGATAAGTCGAAGCGCGGCGCGCCGCCCGGTTAGGCGGCAACTAATCGGCCGCGGCCAGGCGCGCGGTCCGGCGCCTGCGTTGTACGGTGCGCAGTCAGGCAAGTGCTGTGCGCAGGTCGCGCAGATAGCGCAGACCGCGGATCGCGCGGCTGCCGTACCACGAGGTCATCGAACCATCGATCAGCGACACGCGGGTCTGGCTGCCGGTGGGCAGCAGATCGAGCATTTCCACGCAATGGCGCTCGCGAAAGCTGTACGGTTCGCTCGACAGCAGAACGACATCGACATCGCTCAACACCTCCGGTGTGAGGCTTACCGTGGGATAGCGCGCCTCGCTCTTCGGCTGATAGTTGTCCCAGCCGACCGTCGCCAGCATGCGCGAGATGTAAGTGTCCCGCGAAACGGTCATCCAGGGCGACTTCCAGATCAGATAGAGCACGTTCTGTCGCGGCAAAGATGCGGCTGCCGCCTGCACTTCCTGCAGGCTCTGTTCGAATAATTCCGAGATCTCCGCAGCGCGATCCTCGCTGGAAAAGATGCTGCCGAACAACCGATAGAGCTGCAGGTTATCTTGCGGCGCCACCGGATGCGTCACGATCACATGCGGGATGAAGCGGGCGAGCTCCTCGACGGTCGCGCGCGGATTCTCGTCGACGTTGACGATTAAATGCGTCGGCGCCAGCCGTTTGATGCGGCCGACTTCGATACTCTTGGTGCCGCCGACCTTGGCGACGCGCTTTACCTTGTCCTTCGGGTAGACGCAGAAACCGGTGCGCCCGACGACCTGCGCGCCCAGGCCCAGATCGAAGAGCAGCTCGGTGATGCTCGGTACCAGGCACACGATCCTTGCGGTCGCAGCGGCAACTTCATGCCGGGTACCCATGGCGTCTACCAGGTGCCGCTCGTTGGTCGGCGTAAGAGACATCGGTGTTCTCGCTCCAGGTTGCGCTGAGATATTGCGCTCGGGCTATTCTAGCTTCTGGCGCAATTGCGTGTGCGCTGCGCAGATTTGCGCAGGCGCCGCGATTTGCGCAGGCATTGGGGTTTTTGCGCAGGCATTGGGTTGTCCGATACGCGCCGCCGTTCGCTCTCGCCGTTCGCATGTGCTTTGCGCGTCGAGTAACATAGCGGCTTGCACTTCAGTGTACGCGGCAGACTGCATCGAGGATATCCGCATGACCGATCTCAGTGTCCGACCCGCGCTCCAGCGCGCCGACCGGCAAACCCGCTTCGTGACTGCGGCCAGTTTGTTCGATGGTCACGACGCGTCGATCAACATCATCCGGCGCATGCTGCAGGCAAGCGGCGCTGAGGTTATCCATCTTGGGCACAATCGATCGGTCGAAGAGATCGCCACGGCGGCGCTGCAGGAAGATGTGCACGGCATCGCGGTCAGCTCTTACCAGGGCGGCCACATCGAATTCTTCAAATACATGCTCGATCTCCTGCGCGAGCGCGGCGGCGAGAACATCAAATTGTTCGGCGGCGGCGGCGGTGTGATCGTCGCAGAGGAAATCCGCGAGCTCGAAGAGTACGGCGTCGCCAAGATCTACACGCCGGAAGATGGTGCGCGCGTCGGCCTGCAAGGCATGATCGATGACATGATGTCGCGTGCAGACGCCAATCTGTGCGACAAGCTGCCGGTCAATCTAGACGGGCTGTTCGCGGGCAACCGGCGCGACCTGGCGCGCGTCATCACGGGGCTCGAAGGCAAGGCGCTCCCCGAAGCAATGCTGCGCACGCTGACTTCGCGGGCGGCGGAAAAGACGACGGTGCCGGTGCTTGGCATTACAGGCACCGGCGGTTCCGGCAAGTCGTCGCTCACCGATGAGCTGATCCGGCGCTTCCGACTCGATCAAAACGACCGGCTCAAGATTGCCGTCATCGCCGTCGATCCATCGCGGCGCAAGACCGGCGGCGCCTTGCTTGGCGATCGCATTCGGATGAACGCGATCTCGACGCCGAACGTCTACATGCGCTCGCTCGCGACACGCGGCGCCGGCCACGAGATCGCGGACTGTTTGCCGGAAACGATTGCTGCATGCAAATGTGCCGGCTTCGATCTGATCATTGTCGAGACCTCCGGGATCGGTCAGGGCGACGCGGCCATCGTTGCGCACGTCGACTTTTCCCTATACGTGATGACGCCGGAGTACGGCGCGCCGAGTCAGCTCGAGAAAATCGACATGCTCGATTTCGCCGACTTCGTCGCAATCAACAAATTCGATCGGCGCGGTGCCGACGATGCACTGCGCGATGTGAGCAAGCAGTTTCAACGCAACCGCCAGGCATTCTCGGTCGCGCCGAACGAGATGCCGGTGTTTGGCACCATCGCCGCGCGCTTCAACGATGACGGCGTGACCTCTCTGTATCACGCGATCGTGGCGAAGCTCACCGTCAAAGGCCTCCAGTTGGAAGCCGGACGGCTCGCCCCGACGTCGGTGCGGTCATCCTCGCGTGTATCGAGCGTGGTTCCGGCCTCGCGCGTTCGCTATCTCGCCGAGATCTCGCAAACCGTGCGCGACCATCATCAGTTCGCACGCGATCAAGCCCGCTTCGCGCGCGAACGCCAGCAGCTTCGCGAGACCAAACGCATGCTGGCGGACGCCGGCAAGACCACTAACGAGCTCGATCCGCTCATCGCGCAGCGCGAGCAATCGCTCGACCCGCGCTGCCACAAGCTGCTCGGGATGTGGCCGGCGATGCGACAGGCGTATTCGGGCGACGAATACGTCGTCAAGATTCGCGATCGCGAGATCCG
>JBDTMS010000285.1:0-5839 GCA_039934195.1 Betaproteobacteria bacterium | reverse complement strand
CTTTGGTCTTGTTCACGCTTTTGCCTGCGTGGTGCGAGAGCAGCCGGAAGCCGTTCTCGACCATCACCACCGCGCCGTCCACCATCATGCCGATGCCGACCGCCAAGCCGGCAAGCGACATGAGATTGGCGGAAAGCCCGAAGCGCTGCATGAGAATAAAGCTCATCAGCATGGCGAGGGGCAGCGCGACGATCACTACTAATGCCGATCGCACCTCGCCCAAAAACAAAAACAACACCACGGCGACCAGAATCGAGCCTTCGACAAGCGCACGCTCGGCGGTGCTCACCGCTTTGTCCACGAGGTCGGTGCGGTCGTACACCGGATTGATGGTGACACCTTTAGGCAGCGCGTCCTGCGCGGTTTTGAGTTTTTGCTTGACCGCATCGACTACGTTCTTTGCGTTCTCGCCGATGCGCTGGAGCACCATGCCGAGAACGACCTCGCGCCCGGTCTGCGTGACCGCGCCGAAGCGCAGGCCGGCGCCTTCCTTCACCTCCGCAACGTCGCGCACGTAGACCGCCGTGCCATTGCGCGTGGCGAGCACCACCTCGCCGATATCGCGAACGTTCGAAACCAGTCCTAAGCCGCGCACGAGATATTGTTCGGCGCCTACATCGAGATACTGCCCGCCGACTTGGTGGTTATTTGCGCTGATCGCCTGCATCACCGCCTTGAACGTGAGGCCGTACTTGATGAGCTTGTCGGGATTGATCAGCACCTGATATTGCTTTTCGTGGCCGCCCCAGGAAGTGATGTCATCGACGCCGGGGACGGTGCGAAACACCAGCCGCACGCTCCAGTCCTGCAGGGTGCGCAGATCCATCTCCGAGAGTTTCTGGTCGGCGGACTCGATCGTGTACCAGAACACCTGGCCCAGCCCCGACGTATTGGGGCCGAGCGAGGGCTCGCCGTAACCTTGCGGAATACGCTCCTTCGCTTCGAGCAGTTTCTCGCCTGCGAGCCTGCGTGCAAAATAGATATCCACATCGTCTTTGAAATAGACGCTGACATAAGACAGCCCGAATAGCGACACAGAGCGTATCTGGTCGACACCGGCGAGCCCCGCCATCGAAGTTTCGATCGGCACGGTGAGAAGCGTCTCCACATCCTCGGCCGCAAGCCCCGGCGATTCGGTGTAGATGTTGACTTGCACCGGTGTCACATCGGGGAAGGCATCGACCGGCAAGTCGCGCCATGCTTTCGCGCCCAGGAAGATGACGATGACGAAGGCCACCAGCACGAGCACCTTGTAGCGAAGCGAGAGATCGACGACTGTGTTCAACATGATGTTCGTCGCTCCTCAGTGTTCGTCGCTGATTTGCGATTTGAGTAGCCTGGCCTTCAGCGCATAGGCGCCGGCGATTACCACTCTCTCGCCGGCAGCAACACCGGACTTGACTACCAGGCGGCCGCCGACGTTGCCGTCCGTTGCGACCGGACGCGAAATGAATCCTTCCGGTGTAGCGACGAATATCGTGGGCAGTCCCTGCAGCAGAACGACGGCGGCCTCGGGAAGGGTGAGCGCGCTGCGCTTGGCGCCGCCGATTTCTACGACTGCGGTCGCAAACATTTCGGGTTTGAGCCGCCCGTCGCTGTTAGCCGCCTCGATGCGCGCACTCACGGTGCGCGTTTCTTTGTCCATGATGCTGCCGAGATAAGCGACGCGGCCCTTGAACGAAACACTCGGATACGCAGCAACGGTGATCGAAGCCGGCAAGCCGACGCGAATTTTGGCGAGATCTTTTTCGTACACGCTCGCTTCGATCCAGACCGTGGACAAATCGGCGATCGTAAATAGCGAGTCGGCGGGGTCGCCCAGCTCGCCGAGAATCGCGTGCTTCTCAATTACATTGCCGGCAAACGGCGCCGTCAGTGGAAACACCGAGCCGCCTTCCTCGCCCGGCGCCGCCTCCGGTGTGGTGCCAAGCAGTCGCAGTTTCTCGCGCGCCGCACGCAAAGCAGCTTGCGTTTTCTCGTTCTCGTAGCGTGCCTGCAGGAAGTCTTTCTGCGCGATGATCTGTTCTTCGTTGAGTTGCGCCGCGCGCTTGAAATTGGCCTGCGCCAACGACGCTTCGCTGCTCGCCTGACGGTACGCCGAGCGCGCTTCACCGAGCTCGATACTGTCGAGCAGCGCAAGCTGCTGTCCTCGCTTCACCGCAGCGCCGAGACCGACGTTGACCTTGACGACGCGACCGGCCACGCGCGGGGCAACATGCGCAAGCCGGTCTTGATTGGCTTGGATCGTTGCGGTTAGCGTCAGCTCTTCGGGTGCATCTTGCGGCTGCAGCGCCTCGACGGTGATGCCGGCGATGCGAATCTCGTCATCGCTTAGCCGGATTGCGCCGGAACCATCCGTGTGCTCGCCCGGAGCTTCGCCCGCCTCTGTATGCGCCGGCGCCTTGTCCGCCGCATGCTCCGGTTTTGCCGACTGCGCGTTCTCCGTTTTGCCGCAGCCGGCGGCTGTGACGATAACGAGTGCAGCGATGGTTGCGGCAAGATAGTCTCGCGCGGTCTTATTCATTTCGCCGCTCCATTGCGTTGCTGCACAGGCGCAGCGTTGGCTTCTTGCATCTCGCTTTCCGCCGGCCAGCCTGCTGCTGCTTCAAGCGACACTCTGGTGAGGCGCAGTGCGTTCTGTGCATCGATCAGATCGCGTCTGCCGTCGAACAGCTGACGGCTGACCAGCAGCAGCTGCGGCAATCCGATCTCGCCCACCTGCAACGCTCGCAAAGACAAGCGCTGATTTTCTTCAAGCGTCGGCAGGATCGAAGTCTGGATATCGTCGATGCGGTCTTGCAGGCTCTGCAACTGTTTCCATAGCGCCAACACCTGCGCGCGCGCGTCGCGACCGGTCGCCTCGCGGTCGATCTGCGCGCGCGTGAGGTCGCTTGTGGCGCGCCCGATTGCTGTGGCGTTTCTGCGAAACAGCGGTAGCGGAACGCTGAATGTAAGGGCGGTGATGCTGTCGCGACCCTCGAGGCCTCGCTCGCGCCCGTAACTCAAGCCGAGTGTTACATCCGGGTAGGCGGATTTGCGCTCCAGACCGAGCTGGCTGCGCGCCGCCTGTTCGCGGTGCTCGAGCGCGCGCAGGCCGGGGCGGTTCGGCACGGTTCCCAGCAAGTCATCGAGGGTGTAGGGCAGGGCCCCGCTCTCTAGCGTGCCTGTCACCTCCGGCAGACTGGTAGGCGCCAGTTGCAGGAGCGCGGCGAGTGCGGCGCGCGCGCGTATCAGCTCTTCACGCAAAGCCTTGACCTGGTTCTGCGCACGTTCCGCCTCGATGCGCGCGAGGTTCGCGTCCAGCCGGTTGTCCTGGCCTGCCTTGAAGCGCTTTTGCATCAGACCGCTTGCGCTTTGAATGACTTTTAGCGTCTGCGTCTCGGTCTCGGTACGCAGCTGCAGCGTCAGCACGTCGACGAAGCGCTGCTCGACTTCTACTCGCACCTCGCGCCGCGTCTCCGCGATCGTGGCGCGGATCGCGTCGAGATTCGCCCCGGCGATAAACCGCCTTGCGCTTTGCTGTCCCAGCAATTCGAAGCGCTGCGCGATCCCCACTGTGCCCTCGTTCCTTGTCCCAGTGCCTGCCGGTTCCGCTATTGCGCGACGGCGGCCTTCAACAGAGACTTCGGGGTTGTTCCATAACAAAGCGTTTGCGTCACGCGACTGCCCCTCGGCGGCTATCAACTCCGCCCGTGACGCGCGCAGTTTTGGATTGGCCTGTTCGGCGTGTTGCCACGCTTCGTCCAGGGTGAGAGGTTCTGCGGCGTAACTAAACGCCGCGGCATGGCACAGCAAAACGAAGAGGGCGGGCGAGCGCGCGCGCCGGAGTCGATTCCAGATACGAGAAGACATGCTTTTTTCCACTCTGATCGTGCACAAGCGATTACCGCCTCTTGCGCGAGAAGCGCAATGGCGCGGCCGGTAGTCCGAAGCGGACTAGATCAGAGTGGAAGTGCGAGGCGGACGGAACTGCGAGTCCGCGATGCCGGTGGGGGCTGCTGCGTCCTTCAGAGAATGCAGAATGCCGGAAGTATGCGGAAAGCGGATGATCTCCGGCGCTCTGCTGACGTAGCCCAGAAAGTGGCCGCCGGCATGGCACATATGGTTGCACGCCACGTCGGAACAAGCGCCGTTGGAGTCGGCAGGTTGGCTATCGTCGCACACGGATGCATGTTCCGCGTTGGATGGCGCTTCCAGTAGCGCCTCGGCGTTGAACGGCAGCAAGACCACATTGAGCGTGAACACGGTCAACATCAGCCGCAGACAGAATTTTTCCAGCCTTCGCATGCGCCGCAGTGTAGCGGCGTACCGCTCGCCAATCAATACAAGTATCCTGACAGCCGGCAACATAAGATTCTGCCAGCGGGCAGACATGTGAGTGTTATGGGATGCTGGATACCGGTATGAACAATCTTCCCCACCACGATCTTCCTCATCACGGCGAAAGCGCCGCCGATGCGTTACACATCGACCCGGTTTGCGGAATGAAGGTGACCGCCAATCCGGACAAGTCGGTTACGCATGGCGGTCAGACCTATTATTTCTGCAGCGCGAAGTGCGTCGCCAAATTCAGCACTGACCCTGATCAGTATTTGCACAAGCACACCGTTGTCGCGCCAGCGCCCGTGCCGACGTCAGGCAAGGAGGTGATCTACACCTGCCCGATGCATCCGCAAGTGCGCCAAGTGGGTCCCGGTAATTGTCCGATATGCGGCATGGCGCTGGAACCGCTGGTGGCCACCGCGGACGAGGACACATCGGAGCTCGAGGACATGACGCGCCGGTTCTGGGTAAGCGTCGTGCTGGCGCTGCCATTGCTCGTCGTCACCATGTGCGAGGTCGTTCCCGGTCTCAATCTGCATCGCATGCTGAGCGCGCAGATGTTCAATTGGTTGCAGGCCGCGCTGGCAACCCCGGTCGTGCTGTGGGGCGGCTGGCCATTCTTCGTTCGCGCCTGGGCGTCGTTTCGAACCTGGAACCTCAACATGTTCAGCCTCATCGGACTGGGCACGGCTGCGGCATATCTGTTCAGCGTGGTCGCGTTATTGTTTCCGGACTGGCTGCCCGAAGCATTCAAAATGAATGGCATGGTGCCGCTCTACTTCGAGCCTGCGGCCGTCATTGTCGCGCTGGTACTGATGGGACAAGTGCTCGAGCTCCGCGCGCGTTCGCGAACCAACAGCGCGATCAAGTCACTGCTTGCGCTGGCGCCCAATTCGGCGCTGCGAGTGAAACCGGACGGCAGCGAGGAAGAGGTGCATCTCGATCAGGTTCATGTCGGCGACCTGCTGCTGGTCAAGCCGGGCGAAAAGGTGCCGGTAGATGGCGAGATCATCGAAGGCAAATCGAACGTCGATGAATCGATGATCACCGGCGAGTCGATTCCGGTTGAGAAATCTTCCGGCAGCAAGGTGACCGCGGGGACGGTCAACCAGACCGGTTCTTTCGTGCTCCGGGCTGAGAAGGTGGGCGCGCAAACGCTGCTCGCCCAGATCGTGGAAATGGTGAATGAAGCGGGGCGTTCGCGCGCGCCGATTCAGAAGCTTGCAGATCGCGTGTCCGGATGGTTCGTGCCGGCGGTGATCGCGGTGGCCGTCATTGCGTTTGCGGTGTGGGCAATGGTCGGACCAACACCGGCGCTCGCGAATGCGCTGGTGGTGGCCGTCTCAGTCCTCATCATCGCCTGCCCATGCGCGCTCGGGCTTGCAACGCCGATATCGATCATGGTGGGAATCGGACGCGGGGCAAAGGAGGGCGTGCTCATCAAGAACGCCGAAGCATTGGAGCGAATGGAGAAGGTCGATACGCTGGTGGTCGACAAGACCGGTACGCTCACCGA
>JBDTMS010000284.1:0-5845 GCA_039934195.1 Betaproteobacteria bacterium | reverse complement strand
GGCTCGTGCCTCCGGCGGCCGCGGCGGTCAGGGCGCTTCCAACCGGGTTCGCGCCGACCGTAGGGATTTGCGCGGCGGCGGTATCGGCTTTCGCGTTCTTCGTTTACTGGGACGATAAGCGGCGCGCTCAGCGGGGCGACTGGCGCACACCGGAATCGGTGCTCCATTTCCTTGAATTTGCCGGAGGCTGGCCGGGCGCGATGCTCGCGCGAGCGTGGCTCCGACATAAGAGTTCGAAGACGTCTTTTCGCATCAAGTCCTGGTTGCAGTGGCGCAGATCACATCTTCGCCGGTGCGCTGACGCCGAGCAGCCGCAACCCGCTTTTAAGTACCTGCCGTATCGCCACGATTAAGGTCAGGCGCGCCAATTTAAGTTGCTCTTCGGGCACCAGAAAGTGGCTGGAATTGTAGTAGCTGTGAAATGCGCCGGCCAGCTCCTTCAGATAAAAAGCGATCGTGTGCGGTGCGAGGTCGCGCGCCGCGTCCTCGATGACCGCAGGAAAATCGATCAGCTGGCGAAGCAGCTGCAGCTCTTGCTCGGAGTCGAGCGCGGCAAGATCGTCGGCAGGAAGTTGTGCTTCATCTTCGCCCCACTGCTCCAGCACGCTACAGATCCGCGCGTGCGCATATTGAATGTAGTACACGGGGTTGTCATTGCTCTGCGATTTCGCCAGATCCAGATCGAAGTCCAGATGCTGATCGCTCTTGCGCATGACATAGAAGAAGCGTGCGGCATCGTTACCGACTTCTTCGCGAAGCTGGCGCAAAGTTACGAACTCGCCCGAACGCGTCGACATGGCGGCTTTTTTGCCGTCTCGATAGAGGATGGCGAACTGCACGAGCGCGACGGTAAGTTTTTCGGAATCGATACCCATCGCGCTCAGTGCGCCTTTCACACGCGCGACGTAACCGTGATGATCGGCCCCCAGCACGTCGATCAGACGATCGAACCCGCGCTCGACCTTATTGAGGTGATAGGCGATATCCGAGGCGAAGTACGTGTACTGGCCGTTCTCGCGCTGGACGACACGGTCTTTTTCATCGCCGAAGCTACTCGAGCGGAACCATCTGGCGCCGTCTTTCGAATAGATCTGATCGGCCTGCGCCAGCTTTTCGATCACGCGCTGCACATCGCCGCCGTCGAACAAAGACTTCTCCGAGAACCAGCGATCGAACGGGACGTTGAACTCGCTGAGATCTTCGCCGCAATCTGCGAGTTGCTCGGTTAGAACATACTCGTGGATCGACGCGTAATCGTCGCCGAGCAATCGTTTGGCGTTGGCAATCAGCGCATCCAGGCTGCCTTCGGCGTCAGCTTCAGCCGACGATACGCCTGCGAGCACCTCATCGGCCGTGCGCACGTAGCGCCTGCCTTGCTCCGCGAGAATTCCACGCGCCATATCGCGCACGTAATCGCCTCGATAAGCGTTCGGCGGAAATGCGATCTCAACGTCATGCGCCTCGAGATAGCGCAGCCAGGTAGACAACGCCAGGATATCCATCTGGCGGCCGGCGTCGTTCACGTAGTATTCGCGCGTCACCGCAAAACCGGCAAATTCCAGGACATTGGCAAGGCTCGCGCCGAACGCCGCACTGCGGCCGTGGCCCACATGCAGTGGGCCAGTGGGATTGGCGGAGACGAACTCGAGGTTGATCTTTTGGTTTTTTCCGAATTCGATGAAGCCGTATGTGTCGGCACGCTTCACCACATCTATAGCGACCTGCTGTTTGGACGCGTTCGTCAGAAAAAGATTGATGAAGCCGGCGCCCGCGATTTCTGCTTTCGCGAGCAACGGAGAGCTCGGCACCGCGCTCAACACCGCCTGTGCGATCTCGCGTGGATTGCGCTTGAGCGGCTTGGCCAGCTGCAATGCAATGCTGCAGGCGTAATCGCCGTGTCCGGCTTGTTTCGGGCGTTCCAAAACGACTGCGATCTCAGTCTGGCCGGGGAGCGCGTCTGCGACAGCGGTGGCAAGCAGTTGCGTGAGCGAAGCGCGCAGGTCGATGGGCACAGCAGAGGCAGTCATGAGCAGGATTCTGAAAAAGATCGAGGATTATACCGAGTCCCTCACGCTAGGCCGGTCACAGGTCCAGCGGATCGATGTCCAGCGCCCAACGCACTTTGCTGGAATCCGCCGCGGACAGCTGCGGTTCCCAGTCGTCAAGAAAACGCTGCAGTTCCTCTCTTGCTGCGCTTTGCACCAGCAGATGACCACGTTCGCGTCCGGCAACGCGTGCGATCGGCGCCGGCACCGGCTCATACACTTCGACGTTCGACGAGATCCGGCGAGCAGCCTGCGCTGCCTGCCCCAGAAAGCGATCGACGACATCGCGATCCTTCGCTTCTGCGCGCAGCAAGGCCTGGTAAGCGAACGGCGGAAATCCGGCATCGCGACGTTCGGCCAACGCGGTTTCGGCAAACGATGCGTAGTCCTGCCGGCGCACCGCTTCGTAGAGTGGGTGATCGGGAAAGTTGGTTTGCATGAGGACCTCGCCGGACACCGTTCCGCGACCCGCGCGACCGGCTACCTGGGTGAGCTGCGCGAACAGCTTCTCGGCCGCGCGAAAATCCGTGCTGTACAAAGCTGCGTCGGCATTCACCACGCCGACCAGCGTCATGCGCGGAAAGTCATGGCCTTTCGCCAACATCTGCGTGCCGACCAGAATATCGACGTCGTGCTCGTTGACGCGTTGACGCATGTGCTCGAATGCATCTTTCCGGCGTACCGAATCGCGATCCACGCGCAGAACACGTGCTTGCGGAAACGCTTCGGCCAACACATTCTCGAGCCGCTGCGTCCCGTGTCCCGCCGGCGTCAGATCCTGGTTGCCGCAACTGGGACAAGCGTGGGGCACGGGTTCTTGATGGCCGCAATAGTGGCAGCGCAGACTTACCTTCTGGACGTGCAACACCAGACGCGCCGAGCACCGTGTGCATTTCGCACTCCAACCGCAAGAGAAACACAACAACGCGGGCGCAAATCCGCGCCGATTGACGAACAGGAGGCTTTGCTCTTCTCGGCGCAGCCGCTGACGCAGCGCTTCTATCAACGTTTGCGACAAACCTTCGCGCAGCTTTTGCTTGCGTGTATCGACACAGCGAATCAGCGGCAGTTGCGAGTTTGCGCGCGAGGGCAACGGTGCGAGGCGATAGCGGCCGGCGACAGCGTTCGAATACGTTTCCAACGACGGCGTCGCCGATCCCAGTACGACCGGAATGCCGCGGTGTTTGGCGCGCAGCACGGCGAGATCGCGCGCAGAATAGCGCAGTCCCTCCTGCTGTTTGAGCGATGCATCGTGTTCTTCGTCCACCACGATGAGACCGAGCTTCGGCATCGGCGTGAACACCGATAAACGCGTGCCGATCACGATGCGCGCTTCGCCCGATTCCGCAGCGCGCCAGCGTCGCAGTCGCTCGGCCTCTGACACGTCGCTGTGCAAGCTCACCAACGACAACCCGGCAAAGCGCGCGCCGAATGTCGCTTCGAGTTGCGGCGTCAGGTTGATTTCCGGGACGATGACGAGCGCCTGCCGACCCGAGGCCAGCAGCCGATCGATCAGATGCAGATAGACTTCGGTCTTGCCGCTTCCGGTTACGCCAAGCAAAAGCCAAGTCGCGAATCGATCAAGAGTGCCACCGATCGCGTCGACCGCCGCGCGTTGATCCAGCGTCAAGGTCGGACCGGATGACGATACGTGCGGCGCGGGCGACACGCCGGACGACATGTCAGGGACCACCCAGCCCTGACCGATCAGCTCCTTCAGAGCGCGCCCGGCGGTCCCCGACAGTGCTCGCAATTCCGCCGGCTCGCAGGCGCCGCGGTCGCGCAAGTGGTCGAGCACACGGCGTCGTGCGACTGCGCGTGGCGGCAGCATGGCCCAATCGGCCGCGAGCGCGGCGTCGGACAAACACAAGCGTCCTGCAGGTTCGCGCGACGCGCGTGCGCGCCGCAGCGGCTGCGGCAGCACGTTCATGATGACTTGCCCTAGCGGATGCCGGTAATAGCGGCTGGCGAAGCGGATCAACTGCATTACATCCGCCGGCAGCGAGGGCTCTTGTCGAAATACCTGCACAACCGCCTTGATGCGCGATGGCGCAACTTGCGGCGCGCTACCGACCTCGACGATTACGCCGGCACGCTGTCCCCGCCCAAACGGAACCAGCACGCGCGCGCCGATGAGATCGTGCGCGGCGCCATCCAGCTGATAATCGAACAACGTGTTTAACGGGACGTCGAGCGCGACGCGGACGAAAGTCATCGGCGCGGGGATCTGCTTAGAAATCTAAGTCGCGTGGTAAGGCGGACTCAGCTCGTGGACGGCGTCCACCAGGGCAGCCACATTCGCCGGCGGCGTGTACTGCGATACACCATGGCCGAGATTGAACACGTGGCCCGTGCCGGCCCCATAACCGGACAGCACTTTGGCAACTTCAACACGGATCGCGGCCGGATTGGAAAACAGCACGCCTGGATCGAGATTGCCTTGCAGCGCAACTTTGTCGCCGACGCGCGCGCGCGCAGCGCCGATGTCGATCGTCCAATCCAGCCCAACCGCGTCCGCCCCGATGTCGGCGATTTTCTCCAGCCACAAACCGCCGCCTTTGGTGAATACGATGCGCGGGATAATGTGGCCCTCGTGACTGCGATGCAGACCTGCGACCACCTTGCGCAAATACGCCAGCGAAAATTCTTCGTAAGCCGCGCTCGAGAGCGCGCCGCCCCACGTGTCGAACACCATCACCGCCTGCGCACCACTTTCGATTTGCGCGTTGAGATAGGCAACCACCGCTCGCGCATTGAGCTCGAGAATCCGGTGCAGCAAGTCAGGGCGGCTATACAACATGCGTTTGATCTCGATGAAATCCGAGCTGCCGCGGCCTTCGACCATATAGCACGCGAGTGTAAACGGACTGCCCGCGAATCCGATCAGGGGCACCGAGTTGTTGAGTGCGCGCCGAATCTGCGCGACTGCATCCATCACGTAGCGCAGCTGATCCCACGGGTCGGGCACGGTGAGATCGCGCACTTCCCATTCGTCACGCAGCGGACGCTCGAAGCGCGGGCCTTCGCCTTCAGCGAAATACAGCCCCAATCCCATCGCATCGGGAATCGTCAGGATATCGGAGAACAGGATCGCAGCATCCAGCGGAAAGCGCGCCAGCGGTTGCAACGTGACCTCTGTTGCAAGATTGGGGTTGCGGCACAACGCCAGGAAATTGCCTGCGCGCGCGCGCGTCTGGTTGTACTCCGGAAGATAGCGGCCCGCCTGCCGCATGATCCAGATCGGCGTATGCGGTGTCGGCTCGCGCAGCAATGCGCGGAGAAACGTATCGTTGTCGGGGCGGGACAATTGTTTTTTCGCTAGGGGCTAGGGGCTAGGGGCTAGGGGAAGATTAACATCGCGCCGCCTTGAAGCGCGCGATGTCGGTGAACGCGCGTGTTGCCAGCGACGCAAACTCAAGCTGCACGCGATCGATGCGTGACATCGTTGTAGAGGGATCGCGTTGATTAGCGCGGACCGGGCATATGCCCACTTAAGTAGTGGGCACGGATTTCCACGCACTGACCTCGACGAGCGCCGCGCTAGCGGGGCAGCTCCGATGTTCCCATCAGAAATGCGTCTACCGAATGCGCGCACTGGCGGCCTTCGCGAATGGCCCACACCACCAACGACTGGCCGCGGCGCATATCGCCGGCCGTAAACACCTTTGGCAGCGACGTGCGATAACTGTCCTCGCCCTCGGTGGTTGCCTTCACGTTACCGCGCTGATCGTAGGCGACGCCCAGCTCATCGAGTAGACCTTGATGCGCCGGACTGACGAACCCCATCGCCAGCAGCACGA
>JBDTMS010000283.1:0-5849 GCA_039934195.1 Betaproteobacteria bacterium | reverse complement strand
GCCCACGCCAGGAGAACTGAAAAGATTAAAGGAGGACATGAGATCGACAGCGGGCGCGGCGCTGTTGTATTCCGCTCCAGTGGCAACGAGCGTTCCCGGTGTCGTTTTGATATCGAAACCGGCGAAATGAATTGGGCGCGCTCATGGGATCGAGCTTGGTCGTGTCGACTACGAACGTGCCGGTCGCGGTGCCGCCGTCGTTGAATATGCCGTTCATGGTGTAGGCGACGAGTTTCGCATTGGCCCACGGTGTCGCGACCAATAACGCCGCCGTCAATGCCAACGGAATGGCTCTACCCATAAGCTCTCCTAAGGATGTGACCCTGCGAGAAATGCTTCGTTTCAGTCCTCGACAGTCTGGACCGATTGCAACCGGGTTACCAGTGCAACTCATCGCCGACCCATTCCCATCGGCAACGCGCGTCAAGTGCTCCGCGCTTGGTTGCGCGCTTCGCAATCCGCGTTTATGAGGTCAACGGTCGACGCGAAGCAGCCTTGAATCGTTGTACGCGCGGCGCATTCGGCGCTGCCCTCAATCTGCCTCTCCTTCTTTCGATCCGCCACGATTACCCGCTCGTCTTGCTCACGTTGCATGCGAGCCAATGGATGCTCGTGCAAGGCGCGGAAATGCATTCGTTGCATCGGCGCGACGCGGCATCGATCGATGCGTGCGATCTGTTTCTTCCTCACTACGCATCTGTTGCAGTTGTCCGACGCAATTTGCAAGGCCATGAACATCCTGTTCAACACGCGGGTGCCAATCGTAGAGTCGGTGCGCCTGGCAGAAATGCCGGCAAGTCATGCAACCCCGAAACTTTGGAAACCGCTGAATGACAAACACGAATTTAGCGCTTGCAGTAGCGGCAGCTCTGATCACAATTACGCCGGCTCATGCTTATCTGCTCACCGCCGATGGCCACAACGTCGCAGGCGAAGGCCAGTACACCAACATCGCCGGCGCGACGACCTACAACTTCAACGATGGATTGCTGCCATCAGGCTACGCCGGCGGCAGCGTGGTGCTGGGAAGCAACGGCAATTCGGCGAGCCCGCCGGGAAACACGAGCTACTATTTGAACGAAGGCCCCACGTACGGGTCGCCGACCACCATCGGCTTCAGCAGCGCGCTCAGCTATTTCGGTTTTTACTACGGTTCTCCCGACACCTATAACAGCCTGCAGCTGTTCAACGGCAATAGTCTACTGGCGACCTTCACCGGAGGCGACTTCGCCGCGCTGATCAACCGCTCGGCTGATGGCAATCAAAGCATCGGCGAGTACGTGAACATTTTTGCGCAAAGCACGGGCGAGCAGTTCAACAAGGTGGTGCTGACGTCGACCGGCAATGCGTTGGAAACCGACAACCACGCTGTGATCGCCGTCCCTGAACCTGGAACATATGCCGTGCTCGTCGCGGGACTGCGGATGACGGCCGGCATGTTCCATCGTAGAGCCGCTAAATCCGAATTCGCTACTACCGAGTTCTAATGCAGCATGCGTTACGGCTGGTGCGTACTGAGTTGTTCTCCCTGCACGGGTAGGTAGCCGAACGAACCTGCCTGCGCTCGTCTTGTTCCGGGTACCCGTCCACGGATATTCCCCTTCCGTAACGGCTTTGACCAAAGGCCGCGCTTAACGCGGTCTTTGGTCTTTTTTTCGCGCTACGCCGTTTCCGCACTACGGGATGAGCGCCTAATTTTCGATGCGCTCACGCCGTCAACGGATAGTTCGACGGGAACATTGCGCGCTTCGCTTCATCATCCATCTCTTGCTTGAACGTGACATTGGTGCCGACAGCGCGCGCTCGCGCTACGGCCGGCCGTGCATTGATCGCGGTAAACCAGCGTTTCAAATCCGGATACGCCGCGAGCGGATCGGCATCACCCGGCAGCACGATAGGCGCACGGTCGATCCAACCCCACGCCGACATGTCGACGATCGAATATTCCTTGCCGACAATGTAGTCACGTCCCTTGAGATGGCTGTCGAGCACGCGATAGTGGCGATCTGCCTCGCGCCGGTAGCGGTTGATTGCGTAGGGCAGCGGTTCGGGCGCCGCCCGCTGAAAATGCACTGCCTGTCCGGAGTACGGGCCAACCCCGGTTGCGATGAACATCAACCACGAGAGCAGATCGCCGCGGTCGGACGCGGCACCGACGAAGCGGCCGATCTTGTCGCCGAGGTAGAGCAAAATCGCGTTCGAATCGAACACCGTAATTTCCTTTCCACCGACGCCTTCGGTATCGACGATCGCAGGCAACTTGCCGTTCGGGTTGATTGCTCGGAACGCAGGCGTGTGCTGCGCGGCTTTACGCGTGTCGACCGGCACGACTTCGTACGCGAGACCAGCCTCCTCTAAGAACAGTGAGACCTTCATCGGATTCGGCGAGGGGTGATAGTAAAAGCGGATCAAGGCAATCTCCTTTGTGGGATGGGCTCATGCCCAATGGTTGATTCACAGACTTCATACTCGGTAGATGCGCCGGGGACGATGGGCGTGATGGTGACGCAAGCAGATCATGCAGATCGCGCGAACGCGTGTGCGGCCACATACCCCGCGCTCGCCGCCACGCTGGTGATAAACGTCCCCCATAGGATATCAACCATAGACAGGCTCGTGGCCCAGCCCTTCAGCGTAGCCAGATTGCGGAGGTCGTAGGTCATGTAGCAGAAGAAGCCGAACACCGCACCGCTGATCACGACCTTCGAAAACGCGTCCGCTTCGAGCGCCGGCGCCACGCAAAAGATCTGGATGCCGATTGCGAAGATAGCGTAGAACAGAACTGCTGCAACCCAATTGGGCTGTGCGAGCAGGAGAGCGCCGATCTGAGATTGATAGAAGCCTTTGGCAACCCAGCCGCGCCAAATGAAATCGAGGACGCAGAATGTGAGCAGTGTGGCGATATAACCGATGACAAACCGTAACATGCAAGCCTCCAGTTGAAGCGGGCATGATAGGGCTTACCCGAGGATGGCGTTAGGGTTGCAGATTGTATTTGAGCGATGGCGTTAAGGCGCGTCGTTCGTTCATTGCGTAAGCGGCGCTGCGTTTTGGCCGGCGCCCGTTCAACGCCAATATCGCTTCGCACTCGCACCTTGCTGGAAGCGCCTTGCTCCGACATCTCGAATAGCAACCGCGGGTGTGTCCGCTTCGCGATCGCCGCAATTGCAGTCGGGCAGCCACCGCGCTCTCAGCATGCGGCCGGTGTCGCAGCGCACACAATCCGCAACAGCTGGAGGATATTGCCGCTGGTGAACGGCGTCGCGCCGGTCTCTTTCGGCAGGGTGCCGTTATAGCCCCAGCTGGTGACGCCCACGATAATGTTGGAGTTCGCTGCCGAGCCGGCAATCGTATCTGTCAGACCTGAAGGCAATCCAAAATTGGCCAGCCAGGGGCCACCGCTTGCTCCGCCGCACATCAGAGAGCCGATGATGGTGTTGTTGGAATTCGCCGCTGACGTGTAGCCATAAGAATCATTGCGCTCCATCAACGCGCCGCCGTCCAGGCAGACCGGATAGCCAAGCTGCGTTACTTGCGTGAGGCCGCTTGCGCTGAAGCTCCAGCCGTCGTAGCCATAGCCGTACCAACCGGTGGCAGTACCGGGATATGCGCCGGCCGCATCGGGACGGAGCAACAAAAGCGCAACATCGTTCGAACACACGACGCCGTGACCGCTGAAATCGTACTCAGCGCAAGAATCGCTGCCGTTGAAATAGGATGTCATGACCGAAGCCGATACGGCCGACCAGATACCGAACGGCGCATCGCCATTGCTATAGGCCGGGACGAAGCTCCAATTCGAGTAGAACTGATTCGCAAAGTTAGCGACGCAGTGTCCTGCGGTAACGACAACACCGGGTTTGATGAGCGACGCCGAACATTGAAAGGTCTCGCCGTCAATTTGGAAGAAGAGCTTTCCTGTGGCGCGGTACGGGTACGCGGCCGTACTGATGAGCCCGAAGAGATCTGCCCGAGCAGTGGTGAACGGATGATTAGTCGCGCCGAAATCGAGCGAGACCGGCGCATCCGCGCCTGTCGTTGCAGCCGGTGGTGCACCAAGAGTCAGGCGATGAGGCGACCGGTACCCTGCCACCCCGGCGACATGCCGCCTTTGCGCACGCCCGGAGGTGCGGCGCGCAAGGCATCCAGCAAATCATATTGCGCCTGCAACTCCGAGCGGGCTGCGACCGCAGGAAGGCGCAAGCTCTTGGCATTGATGTAATCGATCGCAGCGGCGCCGCTCGCATGCGACAAATTGGGCTTCGATGTGGTGACGGCGAGTGCCGGATTCGCAACCGGCGGCGGCGCCGGATGCGGCGACCCGTTTCCGGGTGCAGGCGAGGTTGAAACTTGAGCAGCGGCTGACGCCATCAAACCGGTCAGGCCAAAACAAACGACGATCCTGAGTTTGCGCATTGTTTTTTCTCCTGTTCTTGCACGATACGAGTGTTCAACGCTCGAAACGTGAGCGCGACTATATCGACTGCATCGGCGCGTCCGTAAGTGCCGCCGGCTGTCGTACCCATACTAATCGCGAGTACCCTTGAGCGTCGCACGCCAAGCGTGTTACGGTTGAAGATGCGAATAAGGGTGGCGCTTCGAGGCGTCGGCCACATAAAGAGGAGAACACGATGGGCCGGTTTGCCGCACTAATTGTCTCGCTGCTTTGCATCTGGTCGGCGCAAGAAGGCCGCGCGCTCGCCGCCGGCGCGGTGGAAATGCAAGTCGAGCACATCGTTTCGCAGTCGATCGAAGAATACAACCGAGCGATGGAAGCGAAAGATCCATCCGGGTGGCTAAAATACTTCACCGACAACGTCTCGCGCACGGATTTGCGCTCCACTCAGCAAGGCAAGGCGGAATTCGCGGATTACTATCGCTGGGAGTTCAAAAACTTCCAAGCGAAGTGCGTGCCCAAAAAAATCCTGATCACCGGCCGGTCGGCCGCGGTCGTATTCCTATGGGACGCGATCTACCAACCGTCGGGTGAGGCGGTTCAGCTGGAAATGGTAGCGGTGTACGAGATGGCCTCGAGCGGCAAATTCGAGTCGGTAAATTTTTTCTACGATACGGCGAAGGCTGCGAAATACTTCGCTCAGCGTTCGGCCGCTTCCAACTAACGCCCGACCATCGAATGATTGCTCATCGTCCAAGGATTGCGCGCAGCGCAGCACCGGCATCGAAATGCCTTGCCTGTGAGCACGCTCGTCGACGCTGCGCGGACCAATCGTTGAGTCGCGGCATATCTTGCCGCTCCAACGCGGCGCGCTAAAGCCTAATTTAATACTGGATGAACGATGATCCGCTTATTCATTGCTCTCGCGATTTGCGCTGCGCCGATGCTCGCAGCTTGGACCAGCCGGGTGGTCGCCGCCGATGCAGATTGTCCGGCGGGTGACGAATGGGTTGCCTGCGCGGCCGAGCAAGGCGATCGTGCGGCCATGTACGCTATCGGCAGACGCACGTATGACGAAGCCCGCACATCCGGCGATTTTACCGAGGCGCTGAAGTGGTCGCGTAAATTGGCCGCCACGAAAGAAAAGAACGGCGACCGCCTGCTGAAAATGGTTTATCTGCAATTGGGCTGGGGTGTGCATCGCGACTACCCGCAAGCCTATACCTGGCTGAGCGAAGCAATCGCGTCCGGCGACGAGTACCTCGTGCCATGGCGCAAGATGCTGGTCGAGAAAATGACGCCGGAACAACTGGCGGAAGCAAAAAAGCAAGCCGGCAACTGACGGCGTCCCCGTACACCTGCAGACGCTCGCGTCTGCGAGGAAGAGCAGCGCGTCGAGTCGCGCTACTCTTTCGCTTTCAGCTCTTCCTTGACGAACGTCGCGAGCGTATCG
>JBDTMS010000282.1:0-5855 GCA_039934195.1 Betaproteobacteria bacterium | reverse complement strand
ACACCCCGGCCCGTAGGCACCAACTAACGCATTTGCGTCCCGCACACTGAATACATCATGGAAGCCGCCGTCGCGTATCTGCATTTCCTGTCGTTTATGCTGGTGGCCGGATTCCTAGCCACGGAATTCTATCTGTGCTCGGCGGAAATGCAGCCGGCACAAGTGCGCGTGCTCGCCCGGGTCGATCTGTTTTATCTGATAGCTGTGATCGCAGTGATTGCCACGGGATTGTTGCGCGTATTCGTTGTCGGCAAAGGCGCTCCGTTCTATCTCAACAATCCGGTGTTCTACATCAAGATGACCCTGTTTCTGGCGGTCGGTCTGATTTCGATTCCCCCGACGTTACAGTTTCTGCGCTGGAATCGTGCGCTAAAATCAGGCCAAGAACGCATCCTGCGCGATCGCGACATCGCCAGCGCGCGCCGCTACGTCGCACTGGAGCTCGCACTGCTCGCCTGCATTCCGCTGGCGGCCGTGCTCATGGCCAGAGGGGTCGGCGCGCAGCAGTGATGGCAGAGCGCCGTCGAATCGTCTAGTTTCCAACCCATCCGGTGGATAATGCCTGCTGCACTCAAGGCCATACTGCTGCTTTCCGCCAGCAATGTGTTCATGACCTTCGCTTGGTACGCCCATCTGAAAAACATGTCGGGGCGGCCCTGGTATATCGCGGCGTTCGCGAGCTGGGGCATCGCGCTGTTCGAGTATCTGCTGCAAGTCCCGGCAAATCGCGCCGGCTATACCGTGATGACGCTGCCGCAGCTCAAGATCCTGCAAGAAGTAATTACGTTAGCGGTCTTCGCGCCCTTTGCGCTGTTCTACATGCACCAACCGCTCAAGCTGGATTATTTGTGGGCCGCGTTGTGCATCATGGGCGCGGTGTATTTCATTTTCCGTACTTGAAGGTAACGCATGAACGCCGATGAAATTTGTTTTCTGACCGCGCGCGAGATGGCGCGCTCGATTCGCAGCAAGGCGCTATCGTGCGAAGAAGTGATGCGCGCACACATCACGCAAATCGAGCGTGTAAATCCGGTGGTCAACGCAATCATTACTTTTTTGCCCGATCAGGCGCTCGATGCCGCGCGCGCGGCCGACGCAGCGCTTGCCCGCGGCGCCGCGCCGTCGAGCGATCAGGCACCGCTATTCGGTTTGCCCGTCGCGCACAAGGATTTAGCGCTGACCCGTGGCATTCGCACTACGTTCGGTTCTCCGCTGTTCAAAGATTTCGTGCCCGAGCAGGATTCGCTGATCGTCGAACGGTTGCAAGCAGCCGGCGCGATCACGCTGGGCAAAACCAATACGCCGGAGTTCGGCGCCGGCTCGCAGACCTTCAATACGCTATTCGGGGCGACCCGCAATCCCTGGGATCTGAGCAAGACCTGCGGCGGCAGCAGCGGCGGTGCCGCGGTGGCGCTGGCGTGCGGCATGGTCCCAATCGCGGACGGCAGCGACCTCGGCGGCTCACTGCGCAATCCAGCGAGCTTTTGCAACGTTACCGGACTGCGCCCTGCAGCCGGCCGCGTTCCGTCCTGGCCAGCGGTCAACGCTTGGCAGTCGATGGCGGTCGTCGGCCCAATGGCGCGTACCGTGCAAGACCTGGCACTGCAGCTACAGGCCATCGCAGGTCCTGATGAGCGAGCACCAATCTCGATTTCGCAATCCCCGATAATCTTCGCGCAACCGCTCGAGCGCGAGTTCAGCAGAGTGCGCATCGCATGGTGTCGCGATTTCGGCGGCATCCCGATCGATCCACGCGTGACTGCGACGCTCGACGCGCAACGCCATCAGCTCGAAGCGCTCGGCATCACGCTGGAAGATGCGGAGCCCGACTGGTCCGACGCAGATGAGATTTTCACCGTCTTGCGCGCCTATCAGTTCGAGCTGGCTTTCGGTCAGTTCCTGAACACTAAGCGCGAACAGATGAAAGACACGGTGATCTGGAATATCGAGGCCGGTGCGCGCCTGACCGGCGCCCAGGTTGGACGGGCCGAAGTGTTGCGCACCGCGCTGTATCATCGCGTGCGGGAGTTTATGAAACAATACGACTTCATCGCAGCACCGGTGGTGCAGGTGCTGCCGTTCGATGTGAATCAGCCGTACGTTACCGAAATCAACGGCCAGCCCATGACCAGTTACCTGGACTGGATGAAGTCCTGTTATGTCGTCAGCGCAACCGGGCTGCCGGCGATCTCGGTGCCATGCGGTTTCTCCCCGGAAGGCTTACCCGTAGGCTTGCAGATCGTCGGACGCCCGCAAGATGAGCTCGGCGTGTTGCAGCTTGCGCATGCATTCGAGCAGCGTACTGCGTTCCATAAGAAGCGTCCGCCGATCGTGGCCCGCTGATCAGAAAAATTATCGAGACCCTTCCATGAAAGCTTGTCGTCACCTGACCCGAATGCTGATAGCCCTCGGTGTGCTATGTGTGCTCGATTCATCCATTTGTCTCGCAGCGCAAGAAACGACCGCAACCGACCCGGTCAGCCCGCCACCGGCGAGCGACCACCTCCAGGGACCAAGACCGATTCGCCCTGACCGCGTGTTCGTCTGGGACATTCAAGGCACTTGGATATCCAAGGCGTACATGGAGCAGCTGCAGTCGACGCGATCGCCGCACGCCGCGGCACGCCACACCCCGTCGCTCGTGGTCAAGATCGAGAAAGACGGCAGCGTCTTTCCCATCCTCATCACGAATTTCCAGACGGCGTTGCTGCAATTCTTGATCGAAGTCGAACCCGGCGGTAAACCGAATACCTACCGCATGGTCGTATCGCCGGAAGCCGGTGCGGTAAGTGCCTCCGACGTGACCTATGTTTATTTTCGCGGACAGCGCAATGTCCAGGGTAAGTTCGAATCGCTGTCGATCGCCGAACCGAACTTCGCGAAGAAGAAGTATCTCTCGTTCGTTCGCCTGCCTGCTGCGCTCGACCCGTTCGTGAATGGATCGGTCATCGCGGGCAAATATCACGACGAGCAAGGCGGCGCCTACGAGTTCACCGAAGCCGGCGACGCCGTGCTGCCCGATCGGAAGTTCGCCTACGAGGTCGCCCTCGATCCAGCCGCGGCGAGCTGCGACGTGATGGTCAGCCATCCGGAGCGCGCGCCCGAGGGCAAGGAAAAACTTGGATTCGCGTGGAAAGGCAAGCAACTCGCGTTGTTCAAAGTGACGCAGAAAGCAGAGGGGCGCAACGTGTGCGACTCGAAACCGTTCGCGCTCCTCACGCCGGATAGCACCACTTGATATCCGGTTAGTCCGCCGCAGCGGCTCGATCGGCTCGGCGCGGCGTTTTAACCAGACGGATGCGCGTTCGGTCCCGGCTGTCGCCTTCGGATCCCCGCCCGTGCAGTTTGACGCGCTTCAATCGCATGCTGCATAGTGATTCGGCTATGCACTTAGTTAGACATAGCGTTCCGATCACGACATCGAAACTAAAAGGAGGAGGCCCATGTTTAAGCAGTTGTTGCGCGCGCTTTGCGGCGTTGCCATTCTGAGCGCCATCTCGAGTGGCGTCGCATTTGCGGAAGATTGCAGCGGCACCATCACGGCCGAGGAAGCGCTGAAGGCAGAAGACGCGCGTTATACGGCACAAACGACAAACGATTTTGCTGCCTTGGATCGCTTGCTCGGCGATGACCTGAGTTATACGCACAGCAGCGCTCTGGTGGACAGCAAAGCGAGCTATATCGAATCGCTGCGCTCGGGCGCCGTGAAGTATCGCGTAATGAAGCGCAGCGACGTCAAGGTTCGCACCTACGGCTGCATCGGAATCATCACCGGCACCGGCAACTTCGACGTGACCGTTAAGGGACAGGATCTCTCTGTCGAAATACGCTTCACCAGTATCTGGGCTAAGCGAAACAGCGGAATTCAGTTTGTCTCTTGGGAATCAACGCGCATCCCGCCAAAGCAGTAACCTTTCCAACGACGCCGGAGCCTGCGCCCGGCGTCGTTTGCCGAGCCCTCGCGCTCGGCGGTGCAGCAGCTCGCGATATCTGCTTCAACCAACGCCGGTTCGGGGTGCACATGTTCCGGTCCGCTCGCACCTCGCGATCCAGCATCTGCGCGACTCGCAACACCGTCACTGTTCCATAGCGAGCGGGCGTTAGACGGCGTGCTTACGCGCCCCGTAAAATGCAGTCCGACCGATGTCGTTGACGCCATGCTCCGCTGCGTCCGACAGCCCACGCAAGCCAGCCCCTATGACACAAGCCTTGCTGCCCAAAGCCGAATCGGCCAGATCTACGGAGAGCGTGCAGGAAGCGCTTCAGCAGATTATCGAGATCCTGGATAAACAGCGGCTTGTGCAGGAGCTCGTCCAGCGGCAGGAGGGACCGCGCCACGATCTGGTGGAAAACCTCGTGCATAAGCAGCACGCGGTCGAGCTGCAGCAGCAGCTGGAAGGTCTTCATCCAGCAGACATTGCCTACATCCTGGAGGCATTGCCAATCGAGCGGCGGTTGTATTTGTGGGATCTGGTCAAGGCCGACCGCGATGGCGAGATTCTGCTCGAGGTGTCGGAGCCAGTGCGTGAGACGCTTATCGCGCACATGGATTCCGCCGAGCTGGTCGCCGCTACCGAGCAGCTCGATACCGACGAAATCGCCGATCTCGCGCCCGACTTGCCGGACAGCGTGCTGGATGACGTTTTCAGAGCACTGCCGGTGGAAGAGCGCGAGCAACTGCGCTCGGCGATGTCGTATCCGGAGAATTCCGTCGGCGCGCTGATGGACTTCGATCTCGTGACGATCCGCGAGGATGTCACTCTGGAAGTGGTGCTGCGCTACTTGCGCCGACTGGCCGAGTTGCCCGATCACACCGACCAGCTATTCGTCGTCGACCGCAACGAGTTGCTGAAGGGCGTCCTGCCGTTCAACCGGATTCTCGTCTCCGATCCCGACCAGCTCGTCGGCGAGATCATGAAGACCGACATGCTCACGCTGCATCCCGGCGACGAGGCGGACGACGCGGCGCAGGCGTTCGAACGGTATGACCTGGTCACTGCGCCGATTATCGAAGAAGACGGCCGGCTGGTCGGCCGCTTGAGCGTCGATGCTGTGCTGGATTTCATTCGTGAAGAAGCTGAAGCGGAACGTCTCAATCTCGGCGGGTTGCGCGAAGGCGAGGATATTTTCGCGTCGGTGTGGGCGAGCGCGCGCAATCGCTGGACCTGGCTCGCGGTGAATCTGGTAACGGCGTTCGTTGCCTCGCGCGTCATCAGTATCTTCGAGGGAAGCATCGAGCGCCTGGTCGCGCTTGCAACCCTGATGCCGATCGTGGCGGGCATCGGCGGCAACTCGGGTAACCAGACGATTACGATGCTGGTGCGTGCGATCGCACTAGGACAAGCCAACCCCGCAAATGCGAAGCGATTGCTGATGAAGGAGATGCTCATCAGCTTGCTGAACGGTCTCGTCTGGGGCAGCATCATCGGCGTCTTCGCCATGCTTTTGTACAACAGCTATTCGCTCGGCCTGGTGATGGCTGCGGCGATGACGCTCAATTTGATGGTCGCAGCACTCGGCGGCGTTTTCATTCCGATGGTGCTGGTGAAATTCGGCCTCGATCCCGCAGTCGGATCAAGCGTACTCATCACGGCGATCACGGACAGCGGCGGCTTTTTTATTTTCCTGGGCTTGGCAACGATCTTCTTGTTGCACTAACGCGGTTCCGGCACTCGGTAGATGTCGGTGCAGAAGTCCTTCGAGCGGCGCGGCGTGCGTGCATTCGCACGCGCTGCACACTTCAATCAACGTTCAAGCTTCGCTCAAGGCGCGCGCCTGTGGTTGACGGATTAGTGCAGTTGCTCGGGCGGCACCGGCGAGACCGGCAGCGCCAGGACTTCGATACCTTCTTCGCG
>JBDTMS010000281.1:0-5868 GCA_039934195.1 Betaproteobacteria bacterium | reverse complement strand
GAAAGCGAGCCGATGCAACAGTCCGGCAGATTTGTTGTCGCGGGCTGCAACGCGCCGTTTTCGGTAACGATGGATTGCGTGCTCGGCACTGGATTTCGGAGCGGCTTTTTTTCGCCATGGAGTCTCGCCTCTCTATCGAATTAAATCGCGGTTGCTTAAAGGGAGCACTCGCCATGTTGCAGCAATACCTCAAGGCCGCAGTAATCGCAATCGTCGCTGTGAGTAACCCGGCTTTACGGTTTGTTCCATGTGCGTCGCCGAGCGTGGTTCGATAGTTCTCTATCTCGTCCGGTTGCATGACGCCGGAGCTCGTGCGTCGGAAGGATGGGACTTGACGCAAGCGAGCGAGGCAAAGCTCGTGCTCTCTTCGCGACTCGTTGCAAGATTTCATGCGGGCTGCTCCTTCGGCACTTTGCGCATTTGCAGGCCGAAGGAGATGTGTTCTGGCCGTACGTCATGGTGGGGTACAACACGTAGGACTGAATTACCATCGCGATGTCGCGGTCCCTGGGACTGAGGTCGTCCACGCGCCGCCCGCCGATCCACATCTTGCCAGAAGCCGCCGTATCAATCCGGTAATGATGTTGCGCAGCGTGCTCTTGCCGCTCTGCTCGAGGGGTACGCGCACAAGAATCTGAGACAATCGCGATCCACGGTTGCCCGCAGTTGCCGTTTCGAGATCCTGCCTGTATTGCCCTCCCTAGCGCACGTCTCGGATGCTTGGCTGGCGGGAAAGGCGACGCATGAGAAGGGCTGTTCGAATGCATCGTTCGATGCGCAGTACACGCTCCGCATGTGGCGGGGCTTTCAAGGCGCGGCCGCATGTGGGTGGGTCTACGTTAAGCGCTGGCACCGGGACGTGGTGCCCGCCGGTGAGATTTCGGCACCGAGCCGGAACTGACGCTGTTCCACTTGGTGGGCTCTTCCTAGGACGACCCGCTTGCATGAGAATGGCAAATTATGGACGATGATATTTTGCCAAAGCTCGAGCAGCGCCTCGGCCGGCTGCACGCGCGACAGCGTCTAGGCATCGAGTCCGATCATGAGGCGCAAATCTTCGGCCAGGGCCTGAATTTCTTCCACATTGAGAACTGGTACTCGGTCCATTCGGTGATCCGAAACGCCTTGCGTCTCACCGGCCTCTATCGGCGTGGCTGCCGCAACGCCGAAGACGTCGAACTGCGTCAAAACATCGTGCGGTCCAGAACCCTGCCGCCTGAGTTCGACGGCTTCACCCTGCTCCACCTCACCGACCTCCATGTGGAGATGAGCGAGGCAGCGATGCGGCGCGTGGCCGATATGGTCGATGGGCTCGCCTACGATATCTGTGTCCTGACCGGGGACTATCGCACCCAGACGTTCGGCGCGTTCGATGCCACGCTCGATGGGCTTGCGTCGCTGCGGCGACATCTCAAAGACCCAGTCTACGGCGTGCTTGGCAACCACGACTCGATCCGCATGGTGCCGGCGATGGAAGAGATGGGAATCAGCATGCTGCTAAACGAATCGGAAACGATCCAGCACGGCGATCAACGCATCCATCTTGCGGGCATCGATGACGCTCATTTCTATCGCGTCGACAATCTGGAAAAGGCGGCTGAGCAGATCCCGCATGAGGAATTCTCGATTCTGCTATCGCATACCCCAGAAATCTACCGCTTAGCCGCGCATGCCGGGTTCGATCTGATGCTGAGCGGTCATACGCATGGCGGTCAGATTTGCCTGCCGGGTTCCATCCCGATCACTCTGGATGCGCATATGCCGCGGCGTGTCGGGTCGGGAGCCTGGCGTTATCACGGCATGGATGGATACACGTCAGTCGGCGCCGGATCGTGCATCGTCGCCGTGCGGCTTAATTGCCCGCCGGAGATCACCCTTCATCGCCTGCAGCGCGCCTGATCTTCGGCGGCTAGTAGGGCTCGTCGCGCAGGCGCAAGCGAAAGAGCAAGCGGGACAGTATCAACTCGCCGATAAAGAACACTGCAATCCCTGCAACGATATCTGCAGCGCTCAAGGACAGAGCCTCACGGCAAGCGAGCAATGGAAGAAGCGATTCAGGAATCTGGTCGAGTCCGGTGGCTCGGCTGCTCGACGAAAGGCCGAGCCGCCGCTTGACGAAGCTCGATAGCAGGTCGCCGGCCATGGCAGCGATTGACATCATCGCCCCGATCTTTGCATCAAGACCTATCAGTAAAGCGCCCACTGTTGTGACCAGCAGCGACAGGACGATGCCGCGGATCGTCTTAGAGGCCCCGAGCAAAGGTCGGCCGTCGACGAACTTGATCCCGGCGTCGAGCGGCCACGCGAAGCGCTGGCCAAAGATTCTTTTAGCCATGACTGGCGAACCGTTCGCAAGCGTCAGTAATATCAAGAGCTGAGGACGACGAGCGGGTGCATTGGACAGACACTAAGCTGCCGGTTCCCGTTGCTCCGGCCGCCTTCGCTGCAGCCAGGCGCGCAGCTCTGCCACTCCACGCGCATTTATCACGTTGGCCTTCTCCACCCATCCGCGCACGGCGTACCCCACTCTGAAGCGCAAGCCGTGGAATTCGAAGGTGGAATGCGCGTCCGAGGCGATGGCGAACAGCACCCCCTCTACTTTGGCGGCTTGGCAGTAGGTGTCGGCTGTTGTGCCCATCACTGGCCTTGGAATACACGTGCAGGTCGGCGAGCTCGATCAGATGCGGCAATGCGGCCTGGCGGGCTGCTTCCACCTCGCCACGATCTTCGCGCAGCTCGGGCGGGATCCACGGTAGACCAATCGCGGCATAGACGGACTCTTCGGTTTGGCCAGCAATCGATTTAGCGCCTTTGAACACGCCGTATTCGTTGATTTTGAGTCGGCGTTCCTGGGGAATGCGACGGATCGCGATGTTGTGCGCTTTGGAGCCGGTGAAATATACGAGCGCGGCGCCGTAGCTTTCTTCCGGAACGACACGGAAATCGACCTGAATGCCGCTTTTCAGAATGACCGTGGCGCGCGTTGGCCCGCTGGCCATGACTTCCTTCACGTCCTCGTGCCGCGTAAAGCGTTCCATGACGCGGCTGGTTTTGACCGCTGTCACGACGATATCGAGATCTCCCACTGTATCCTTCATGCGTCGCACGCTGCCGGCAACTTCCGCACGCTTTACGCCACGCACGGCGCGAAGGTAATTCACATAGGCTTGCGCGTGCTGAGCTGCAACGGCAAGCTTGAACCGGTGTGCTTGCCCCAAATGCCGCTGGACTGCGTCCAGAATATGCTGCTCGGTCCTTTCGCCGAAACCGTGCAGTTCGCGGATGCGGCCGCCCTGGGACGCGGGCAGGAGTTGATCCATGGTATGGATGTCGAGGTCGTGCCATAGCGTCTTCACGCGCTTGGGCCCCAGTCCTGACGGTTTCAGCAGCTCGGTCACCGCGGGGGGCATGTCCTGATGCAGCCGTTCGAGAAAGCTGCACTTGCCGGTATCCAGGATCTCTTGAATCTTCCCAGCCAGGTCTTCACCGATGCCTGGGATCTCGGTCAAGGCGGTGCCCCGCTTCAACAGTGTATGGATGTCCGTGCCGAGCTCTCCGATCGTGCGCGCCGCGTTGCGATAGGCGCGGACGCGAAACGGGTTTAGCGGATTGAATGTCGAGGAGATCGGCGATCTCGTCGAAGACTGCTTCAATGGTGGCGTTGACGACTGGCATACGGGTAGCCCTGCATGTGAGGCTATTCAGTTACTGCCGCTCCGGCTTGACGTAAATCAAGCAACTGAGACGCGGTGTTGTGGCGACTGAGACGAGCCACCGTGTCGTGTGTGGATGCGACGCCAGCGGCAACACCGCTGCATTACATGCTTCGCGCCATTAGCTCTACTTCCCATTAGAACCGTTCGGCAACCAACACTATTGATATTGCTCAAGAGGCAGCGTAGCGATTTGTTCTAGTTTCTTGGCCTATTGACGGCCGAATGAAGAGACTTACGTGCCATTGAGGCGGCGAGGCGGCGTCGCCGGCAAGGTTACGCGCAGCTCGAAGGCCCACGATCGCAGTCACTTGGTTGCCGTGGCGGTGGCAATCGAAGTGCTCCAACCCAAGGGGTTCGGATGTGTTCGCTTGCGTCGCATCGCAAGCCCGACCATCGATGCGCTCTTGCGGTTCGTGCATGAACACGTTAGGCCAGGTGCCACGGTGCGCACCGACGGTTCGCCGATCTACGCCCGATTGCAAGGCGAAGGCTTCGACCACTAACCGCACATCATGTTGGGCTCCCAGGCGCCAGCTCACCATCCCCTGCCCGGGGTACATCGCGTCGCCGCCTTGCTCAAACGCTGGTTGCTTGGCACTCACCACGGGGCTGTGGATCCGCGACACGTGGATTACTACCTCGACGAGTTTACCTTCCGCTTCAACCGCCGCACCTCGCGTTCGCGAGGGATGCTGTTCTATCGGTTGATCCAGCAGGCCGCTGTCGCCGGGCCCGTGACGTACACCGATATACGCGACAACTTGCCTAATCAATAGCCTCCGCAGGCGCTTCCTAGCTTGTAGAGCTAAATGGATAGCCCTTACACACATCCAGCGTAATCCCAGATACTTCTTACCCTCTAGTCGACCTGCTAGAAGAAAGGCCAGCCAGGCTGGCTGGCTGGGCACCCAGGTGTCGACGCTTGAATTGAGAGCGTCGCCGCTGCGCTCGCAGCGGAGACAAGTGCAAGCCTGAAGAAAAGCCGCTTCAGGACCAACGATAAACACCTCCTCAAGTTTCGCAGCGAAATAGGTTGACCTAGATCAATATCTTATCGCTCCAGAGCGCTATGGTACGCGGATGGAAGTCATTTTCTGACATCAATGGCCGCAGCAAATCGGCCGAATAAAGGAACCTCAACATGAAAGCACTGAGTTTAATCCTCGCTGTCGGCCTAACACTATCGATTCCCGTAGCTTTTGCGCAGGACGAGAAAGAGGACCACTCCACTCATCATCCTGCGCAGAAGGCTGAAGCCGTAAGAGCGCAGCCGTCCGGCGGCGACCATGACGCTAGCAAGTCTAGTCCGGTGCAGGAGAATATGAGGAACATCGAGCGCCTGCTGCAGCAGACCCAGGAGGCCAACGACCCTGCGCAAAAACGCCAATTTCTAAGCGAGCATTTGCAGGCCCTGCGCGATCAAATGCGCCTGATCCGGAGTCAGAACACTTCCATGAAGATGTCCATGAACGAAGAGGGCATGAAAGAAGACGGGATGAAAGACGACGGGATGAAAGAAGGAATGATGAAGAAGGGCGGCATGATGGGCGGGATGATGATGCACAAGAAGGTCGAGCAGAGGCTGGACATGCTGGAGCGGATGATGCAGCAAGTGATTGAGCGAGAAGCGGCCCAGGAATCCATAGAGCAGCATTGACTTGCGTCGCCCGGCACGAGCACTGCCGGCAGTCCTAGCACTTGGCGATACTCTGCGGGGCTAGGTCTGCTTCGCGCCTAGAGGTTACATGAATGATCAGCGCGACCTCTGGTCTGGGCGACTTGGATTCACGCTGGCACTGACCGCAGGCTGTGCGCGCGATTCGACGCTTTCCTCGGCTCCCCCTGCAACTCAACGCCTATCACGTTCTTACAAAAGTCGTTCGTGACGAGGGCGAATGTCAGGCTCGCCTACCAGCCCGGATTTCTCAAACGGCGGAACAGAGGATCGGGGCTGAGTCAGAGAAAGTGTCTTTGCAGATATAGTTATCCGAACTCAGAGGAAATTCCCGATGCCAACACAGTATGTCTCGGAGCAGTTTGAGGTCGATTCGCTGGCGCGCCGCAGCCTGCGCACCGACCAGATCACGCTGCGCATGACACGCGCGGAAATCGGCAACTATCTCGGCATGACGCTGGAAAGCGTGAGCCGGGC
>JBDTMS010000280.1:0-5891 GCA_039934195.1 Betaproteobacteria bacterium | reverse complement strand
AGCGGGGTTCGTCGCGCTGGTCGCCGGTTTGTTGTGGGGCGCGCGCAACGGCGTGCAGTTCGCGCTTACCTTCGTTGCACTGAAAGCGCTGCCGGTTTTAATTCTCGGCGGATTCGAATCGGTCGCCGGCGCCATCGTCGGCGGCTTGATCATCGGTGCATCGGAGAAACTCGCAGAGGTATACGTCGGCCCGCATGTCGGCGGCGGCATCGAAGGCTGGTTTGCCTATGTCATGGCATTGCTGTTTCTGCTCGTGCGGCCGGAAGGGCTGTTCGGCGAAAAGCACATCGATCGGGTCTAATCTGGGTTGACCCACGGAGCCCACGATGTTTTACCGAGAAGCCGGACAGTTCAAAACGTCGTACGGCGCCGATCAGGCGCTGTTCGCGATTCGCCAGGATCGCATCGGACTGGCGGTTATTCTCGCGCTGGCGTTCGTCGCGGTGCCGCTGCTGGCGAGCCAGTATCTGTTCAACGCGATTCTGATCCCGCTTCTCATCTTTTCGCTCGCGGCAATCGGCTTGAATATTCTCACCGGGTATGCGGGTCAGCTATCGCTCGGGTCGGCGGCGTTCATGGCGGTCGGCGCGGTGGCCGCGTACAACTTCGATCTGCGCGTGCCTGGGTTACCGATTTTGGTCAGCTTCGTTCTCGCCGGACTCACCGCAGCGGCGGTCGGCGTCGCATTCGGATTGCCCAGCCTGCGCATCAAGGGTTTTTATCTCGCCGTAGCGACGCTTGCTGCACAGTTTTTTATTCCTTGGCTATTGGTCAAGGTGAGCTGGTTCTCCAATAACAGCTCATCGGGCGTGATCAGCGCGCGCCCTATTGCGATGCTCGGCTACGTTTTCGATACGCCTGCCAAGCGCTATCTATTGGTGCTCACGATCGTGGCTTTGCTCGCGCTCGCCGCGAAAAACATGGTGCGAAGCCGCATCGGACGTGCGTGGATGGCCGTGCGCGACATGGACGTCGCCGCCGAAGTCGTCGGCATCCGGATGCTGCACACCAAGCTGAGCGCGTTTGCCGTCAGCTCGTTCTACTGCGGGGTTGCCGGTGCGCTCTACGCATTCGCCTATCTCGGTAGCGTGCAGCCAGAAGATTTCAACCTCGATCTTTCGTTCCGTATCCTATTCATGATTATTGTCGGCGGGGTCGGCAGCATCCTCGGTTCGTTCCTGGGTGCCGCGTTCATTACACTCCTTCCGATCATGCTAGAGCGCCTCTTGACGGCCGTCGCGCTTCAGTACAATCTCGGCATCGATTCCGGGGTCGCGTCCATGCTGCAACTCGTGGTGTTCGGCATGCTGATTATTTTCTTCCTCATCGTCGAGCCGCAGGGTCTGTCGCGGCTGTGGCAAATCGGCAAAGAAAAATTGCGGTTGTGGCCGTTCCCTTATTGATGGCCGGTGCATTTAACGGCGCAATGCGCACACGCTAAGTCGAGCGCGTTGGCTGGAAATCAAAACGATAATCTGGAGGAGAACATGCATATCTGGAAGACATCCCTCGTTGCGATTGCGCTGCTGAGCGCGGCCGTGACAGCAACAGCACAAGACCCTGCCACGCAATTTGTCGGCATCACCAGCTATCGCGTCGGTCCATACGGTGCCAACGGTTCGGCATTCTTCAGCGGCTTTGTCGACTACCTCGCGCTGGTCAATGAGCGGGACGGCGGCATCAACAAAGTGAAGCTCTCGTGGGAAGAATGCGAGACCGAATACAACAACACCAAGGGCATCGAGTGTTACGAACGCCTGAAGGCGAAAGCGCCCAACGGCCCCACCGCAATCCATCCGATGTCGACCGGCATAACCTATGCGCTCCTGGACAAAGTCGCCGGCGACAAAGTGCCGCTGATCACGCTCGGCTACGGCCGCACCGACGCGGTCGACGGTCGCGTGTTTCCCTGGGTGTTTCCGTTGGAATCGAATTACTGGGACTGTGCGACGGCGATCGTGAAGTTCATCAGCGATAAGGAAGGCGGCGCGGCGAGCCTCAAAGGCAAGAAGATCGTCGTGCTATATCACGACTCGGCATACGGCAAGGAGCCGCATCCGGTGTTCGAGGAAGAATCGAAAAAACTGGGCTTCGAGCTAAAGCTGATTCCGGTCCCGCATCCTGGCAACGAACAGCAATCGCAATGGCTGCAGATTCGCCAGTATCAGCCTGATTATGTCGTGCTGTGGGGTTGGGGTGTGATGAACGCGACCGCATTGAAGACCGCGCAGAAAGTCGGCTACCCGCGCGAGAAGATTATCGGCAACTGGTGGGCCGGCGCTGAAACTGACACTGAAGCGGCGGAAGGCGCAGCCAAGGGTTATTACGCAGCGAGTCTAAATCTTGCCGGCAACGATTTCCCGGTGGTGAAAGACGTCGAGAAATACGTCGTGGCGAAAAATAAAACCGGCACTGACGCGAAAGTCGTCGGCAACGTCCTCTACAACCGCGGCATGTCGGCGGCGATGATGACAGTTGAATCTGTGCGTGTGGCGCAAGCCAAGTACGGCAAGAAGCCGCTCAACGGCGAACAGGTCCGCTGGGGCATCGAGCATTTGAACCTGGACGCGGCACGTCTGGAAAAGCTCGGCTTCGGAACCATGCTGCCGCCGATACAAGTCTCCTGCGAGAACCATAGCGGCAGCGGACTCGTGCGCTTTCAGCAGTGGGACGGCAAACGCTGGAAAGCGGTTTCGGAATGGATCAGCGGCGATCGTGCGATGGTGCGCAAAATGGTGGAAGACGGCGCGGCTAAATACGCTGCTGAAAAAGGCATCAAGCCTGCGTGTCTGCCGGGCTGATGGTGCATCGGTAAGCAAACAGGCTGGATTTTTCATCGCTCGGGATTAGCCATGGCAACGCAGCCGCAACTCGTCGTCAACAACATCGAGGTCATCTACGACCACGTCATCCTCGTGTTGAAGGGCGTGTCGTTGGCGGTGGCCGAAGGCGGCGTGGTCGCGCTGCTGGGCGCGAACGGCGCAGGCAAAACGACAACGCTGAAGGCGATCTCGAATCTACTGGCTTCAGAACGCGGCGACGTCACCAAAGGATCGATCGAATTCCGCGGTCAGCGCATCGACAAGCTGACGCCATCGGATGTCGTACGCCGAGGCGTCGTGCAGGTGATGGAGGGCCGCCATTGCTTTGCGCACCTGACGGTTGAAGAAAATCTGCTGACCGGTGCGTTCACGCGAAGCGGCGGCCGCGCGGTCATTCACCGCGATCTCGAAAAGGTCTATACCTATTTCCCGCGACTGCAGCGCCGGCGTACCAGTCAGGCCGGCTACACCTCCGGCGGCGAGCAGCAAATGACCGCTATCGGCCGCGCGCTGATGGCCCAGCCCAGCATGGTATTGCTCGACGAGCCGTCGATGGGGCTCGCGCCGCAAGTCGTCGAAGAAATCTTCGAGATCGTGCGCACGTTGAACCAAACGGAAAACGTGAGCTTTCTGCTGGCGGAGCAAAATACGTCCGTAGCCCTGCGCTATGCGGACTACGGTTATATCTTGGAGAATGGGCGCGTCGTGATGGACGGTCCCGCCGCAGATCTCGCCGGCAACGAAGATGTGAAGGAGTTCTACCTCGGGCTGTCCGCGACCGGTCGCAAGAACTATCGGGACGCAAAGCACTACCGTCGGCGTAAACGCTGGCTCGCGTAGTATTGGCGCTTGGCGTACGTGCATCCTGCCACCGGCGATGCGCACGCGCCGATCCGGCAGCCGAATGATTCTCCGCAGCTCCACACAGTGGCGCGTTTTACTCACATGCGATGACCAAATTCTTCGACAATCTCGAAACGCGCAGCCCCGACGTACGCGAGCGGCAACTGCTGCAGGCGCTGCAAGAGCAGATCGCTCAGGCAAAAACGCAAGCCCCGTATTTCACCCGCCTATTTGCGGGCATTACCGCGCATGAAATTACGGATCGCGCGACCTTGGCGCGATTGCCCGTCACGCGCAAGTCCGATCTCATCGAGCTGCAAAGGCGCGAGCTACCTTTTGCCGGTATGACCACGGTGCCGGTGTCCCGACTCGCACGTGTATTCGCATCGCCGGGTCCAATCTACGATCCGCAGGCAGACAAGAAAGACTACTGGGGATTCGCACGCAGCTTGTACGCCGCGGGATTGCGCGAAGGCGAGCTCGTGCACAACACCTTCTCATACCATTTTACCCCGGCTGGATTCATGCTGGATCTCGCTGCGCAGGCAATCGGCTGTCCGGTATTTCCGGCCGGCACCGGGCAAACGGAATTGCAGGTGGCGGCGATCGCCGATCTGAAACCGGTGTGTTACGCCGGCACGCCGTCGTTCCTTAAAATCATCCTCGATAAAGCGGACGACATGAACCGCGATGTCAGCAGCATCACCAAAGCGTCCGTCAGCGGCGAAGCTTTCTTGGGTTCGGTGCGTCAAGCGTTGACCGACCGCGGCATCGAAGGCTATCAATCTTACGGGACCGCCGATCTCGGATTGATTGCCTATGAAACGCCCGCGCGCGAAGGTCTGGTCGTAGACGAAGGCGTGCTGGTGGAGATCGTGCGGCCCGGCACCGGCGATCTGGTTCCCGATGGCGAAGTCGGAGAAGTCGTAGTCAGCACGTTGACCCGCGACTATCCGCTGATTCGTTTTGCCACCGGCGATTTATCGGCCGTGCTACCGGGGGTCAGTCCTTGCGGGCGCACCAATCTGCGCATCCGCGGTTGGATGGGCCGCGCCGATCAGACCAGCAAAGTAAAGGGTATGTTCGTGCACCCATCACAGGTCAGCGAAGTACTCAAACGGCACCCGGAGATCTTACGCGCCCGTCTGATTATTTCGCGCGACAACGAAGACAACGATCGCATGACATTGCAGTGCGAGCTCGACGGCAACGCGCCTGAAGGTCTGGCGCAACGGATCGCGGAAACGCTGCGCGAAGTCAGCAAGCTGCGTGGCGACATCGCGTTCATTTTGCCGGGGACCTTGGCGAACGACGGTAAGGTGATCGAAGACGTGCGCAAACTCGACTGATGCCCTCTGCGATGGCGTATACGATGTCGCTGGCAGACCAACGCCACAACCCATCGATGGATGTCGCTTACCAGACGCTGACGCTGCGCGATGCTCGTCCGCTCGCGAACAGTTCGTCGCACCCGGACCAATATTTTTTGGACTTGAATGATGGATAAACCGATTAGTGCCTACCCCGTTCCCAAGTTGGAAGGTCTACCTGCGGACGTCCGCGACAAAATGGTGCAGGTGCAAGACAAGGCCGGTTTCATTCCTAACGTGTTTCTCACGCTGGCGCATCGGCCCGATGAATTCCGCGCGTTCTTTGCCTATCACGACGCGTTGATGCTGCGCGAATCGGGATTGAGCAAAGCGGAGAAGGAAATGATCGTGGTTGCCACGAGCGGCGTGAATCATTGCCAGTACTGCGTCATCGCGCATGGCGCGATTCTGCGCATTTACGCGAAGAATCCGCACGTCGCAGATCAAGTGGCAATCGATCCGGAAAAGTCCGATCTAGCGCCGCGTCAGAAAGCGATGTTGCGGTTCGCGGTCAAGCTCGCGCGCACGCCCGAAGCGATCACCGTGGACGATCGCGACGCACTGCTGGCACATGGCTTCAATGCCGAGGATGTCTGGGACATCGGCGCCATCACGGCACTGTTTGCGCTGTCGAACCGCATGGCGCATCTGATCGAGATGCGACCGAACGACGAATTCTTCAGCATGGGCCGTAGCGCCCCGCCCGCGAAGGCGTGACCGACGCGGAGCGCAGCCCGGCGGCAGCGTTGGCACCAGGGTGAGGTTGCCCGGTTCGCTGGTATACTTTTCACGTAGATCATCTCGCTGTACATCACGCGGACAGGGTTCGCCCGCTGACCGCACGAGGGCTTCAACA
>JBDTMS010000279.1:0-5896 GCA_039934195.1 Betaproteobacteria bacterium | reverse complement strand
GAGCGGCGTCTGGCCGCTGGCCTTGACCCGAAGGTCGAGTCGGTGGCGTCTTTGTTCGTCAGCCGCTGGGACGTGGCGGTCAAACTCGAGATCCCCTCACCATTTCACAACCGGCTCGGCATCGCGATGGCGATGCGCACTTACGGCGCCCATCGCGAACTGCTGGCCAGCGAGCGTTGGCAGCGGCTGGCGGCGGCGGGTGCGCGGCCGCAGCGGCTGCTGTGGGCCAGCACCGGCACGAAGGACGCTGCCGCGCCCGATACGTTGTACGTGCAGGCGCTGGAGGCCGCAGGAACCATCAATACCTTGCCGGAGAAGACGCTGCTGGCCTTTGCCGACCACGGCCAGATCGGCACCCTGCTGCGGGCCGACGGCGACTATGCCGACGCCGTGCTGGAAGAGTTTCGCCGCGAGGGCCTCGATGATGTGGCGCTGGCCGAGCGCCTGCTGCGCGAGGGCGTGGAGGGCTTCGCCGTTTCGTGGCACGCCACCCTGTCGTGCATACGGGAAAAATGCGCGCCGACGACCGCTGCAACGCTGCCGTGAAGGCGCTGGCGGCGAGCCCGGCGTGGCAGGCGCTGCTCGCCCGCCAGTTCGCATCGGCGCTGTGCACCTACGGGAACTGTTCTGTTCGCAGAGCAAGCCAAGCCGGTCATGCATGCTTTGCGCAAAGCTCGCGTGGAGATTTGGGAAATCGCGGCAAAGGTGATGCTGCCCGGGCAGCTGCAAACTCTCGATTATCTGATCTGGGACTGGCGTCGCCGCAATCCCGACGTTACCGATATCGCTGCATTGCGTTTCAATGCGTTGAGCGCGTCGCGCAGCACGCTCGTCATTGAGCAGGTTGCCAAAGGCAGCGGGCTGCTCGCGCCGATCGAACAGGTGAGCGACGAAGTCGCGCGTGCGCGTGCGCTCGCGGAGCGCGCTTTCTATATGAGCAAACGCCTGCCCATGCTGGCGAACTGGCTGCGATGAACGACCTGCTTGCCAAAGATGAAGGCGCGGGAATGGCAAGTACGGTAGAGCGCTTGCCCCAAGTCGAGGCAAGCGAGCGCAAAGCGGTTTTCCGCGAGCTGGGAACGCACGAGGCTGCGATCGGCAGGCTGCTGACACAAGTGCGGCGCACTAGGGGGGACATCGAGCCCGCGCTCGGCGCAGCCGACCAAGTGGTTGTGGATCTGCGTGAAGCCAGCGCCTCGCTCCGGCAAACCGTGCACGCGGTGGACGAGCTCATGGGAAAATCCAGCGGCAAGCAAGACCCCAGCGCGACGCCGTTCAATATCGATCGGTACGTCGATGCCGCCGATCAGTTCAGCCAGCTTGCGCAGCAGCTCGACGCGACACTGGAATCAGCCAACCGTCTGCTGTCTTCGCCCGCACAGGCCGCTTCGATGATGCCGCGAATTTTCTGTATCTCGGCGTCCTCGTTCACACATGCATTCGGTCGCCGGTTCAAAATGGCTCGATAAGCAAGTGCCGAACAAAGTTTCCTATTCGACAAACGGCACCAACTCACCGACCGGGCGGAGCTGTCTAGCGTTCAACCGCAACAGCAGGCGGCGTGCCCCCCTCACTGCACCTTCAAACTGACTGCCTTGGGCCGTGACAAGCAACGTGTTGCCCATCACGCGCGCCGAGATAACGCTCGCCGGTACGGGAAGCGCAGATAGATCGACGAGTGGATTAATTAGGCGCTCGACGATATAGCTCGGCACCGTGCCTATCGGAAATCCCGCCGCCCGTAGATCGGTGATATTCAGGCGCAGCTGCGACCCTGCGGCACGAGGTAGCCGCGCAGATGAATGCGCGCCGCCGACGCCAGCGAGAAGCCGGCAATGACCGCGTGCGCGGTGATGGCTACGACTTCGGACTCATGGAACGTCACCTGCACGTCCTCGAGCGTTGGGTGATCCTCGAGAAACGCCGCAACATCGGAGGCGAGCACTTTGACGTTTACGTCCGCGCCGGTTAAAGCGGTCAGCTTTTTGTCTTGGCGATTGACTTGTACGCCGGTCAAATCAGCTTCGACGCGATCCAGCACGGGCGATCGCGGCCGCTGGACGCGGTTGCCAACCGCGTGCACTCGGTCCATATCGATAAGATCTCCGCTTTGTCGCGTCACGCCGATGACCGCGACGTCGTACTTCGCCGCGGGACCTAACACTTGCGGCAGCGCATTGGCGATAGTTTGTTCAACGCGGCTTTCGACGAAAGATGCACACGCGACCAGTTGTAAGCAGGCGGCAATTGGGGCGCAATAGCGAATCGCGACGCGCGCGTGGGTTAGGAGCGAGGTCCTATGCCGACGCTCGATACCGTGGTTCGCGACAATTGCGCCGATGTCTCGATTCATTTGGCGCCCGCTCGCTTCGACGTCTCAACTGATCGCCGTGCGCGGACGTCCGGCCATGCCCCCCCATGCTGCGGCAAGGCCGCCCAGCACGAGCGCGAAGAATCCCCACAAGGTTGCGCGCGAGACAGCTTTGGCGGTGGCATCAGCAGCTTCACGAACCTTTTGTTTGGCCTGCTCGCTGGCTTGCTCGGCTTTGGCGCGCATTTGCTGATACGTGGCCTCCCAATCCTGCACGCGTTTGGCTGCGTCAGCGCGGCTCATACCGGTACGCGCGACCAATACGTTGATGACCGCGTCGCGATCCACCTGAGAGGCGGTGGCCTGGCCGCGCGAGAACAGCCGATCGAGTAGCGCGCCGATATCTTGATTCGCATCGCTCGGCGTGGCTGCTGCGTTCTTCCCGGCTTGCTTTGCATCAGCCACCGCGGCTTTCGCTTGCTGGTCGATGGCGCTTGGTTGCAGTGCGGGCTTACCGGTTTGCGCCAAAAGCTTCTGCGCTTCCTCTTTGATGCTGTCCCAGGAGATGCCCGACTGCGCGAGCTGATCCTTAGCCGCACCGGTAACGTGTGGAGCGACTGCGGCGACGCCCTGCCCAGCTACCGATGCGGCGGTGCCTAGGATGTTGCCCGCGCCGCTGATCAATGAACCCACCGCGCTGCCGAGCAAATAGAGCGAGACCAGCGTCGCTAGGCCCCAGGTGAGCAGGCCGTGCAATGCCCCATCCATTGCGCGTGGCACGCCCGCCAAGTGGCCCGCGACCCAGCCGCCGATGTAGAGCGCAATCAGGCTCGAGATCACCCACCAAATCCCGGCACCCACGCCGAAGTTAGCCACGCTCGGCGTGCCGTCGCCTTGCAAGGGATCGATGGTGCTCATGCCGATGCCGGTGCCCAGCATGGAGAGCAATAACTGCAGCACCATTGCGAGGATCACCCCAGCGAGAACCGCTGCCCAAGAGATGCGTTTGAGGGAGGCGTGGTGCTCGACCGTGTGGGCTGGAACATTGGAGGCGTATGGGGGAGCAGGATCGTAGGGAGGTCGTTCCATGCGGGACTCCTTAGTGGTTGGTATTGGATGACAGGCGGTGCGATGTGCGGGTATGCCGAAGCAAGCGTTGCGTACCGCAAATTTTATGCCCCAGATCAACGACGTCTGCTACAGAGAGCGGGGAGCGCAGACCGCGCTACTGTGCTTTGTAAAGCAGTCACATTTTTGTAAATTCGTAATTTAAACCAGCACAATTTTCCGCGTGCGTTTGCGCTGCAAAGCTAGAAAAAATCGGCGATACTTTTCTGAACAAAACGAGATCGCAGATGAAAAAGTCGAAGTTCAGCGAAGATGGCATGGACGCTTCCCGGGTTTGTTTTGATCACGATGGAGGTTTGCCCACTGAAGGAGGATCCCCGGCAAATGGTTGGAGTTATTGCAGGAGATCGTCCCAAAGCTCTCCACCGTGGCACTGCTATCGAGTGACAACAATCCTGTATGGCTTTCGTAGAGAAGAAGATTAACGACGCAGCACAAACAAGAGGTATCAAGACGGTTATTTCCGCGCTAACCTGCCGGAAGAGATCGAGGGCGCATTGCAACGAGCGCACTTGCAGGCGCAAGCCGTTATAGTGTTTCCCGAAGGACTATTCGTTCAGCATCGTGAACGCGTTGTTACCGCCGTCGCACGGGCACGCCTTCCCGCTGTTTATAGCTGGACCGCCTTCGCGAGCGGGTGGGCTGATGTCTTACAGCCCCGAGCCGGGCGAGGCTTGGGAGCAGGTCGCAATCTATGTCGACAAAATTCTGCACGGTGCGAGTGCGGGAAGTCTCCCGATCACCCAGACCAGCCAATTTCTGCTGACAGTCAACCTGAAAGCCGCGCACGCACTGAAGGCGCGCATTCCTGAGTCTATTCTTGTTCGTGCCAATGAGGTGATCCAGTGAGAGGTACAACCGACTTGATTTCATGGACTCGGGTGGCCTGATGGCGTGCGGGCCAGATTTCCCCGCGCTGTTCCAGCGCTCAGCGGACTACATAGACAAGATCCTCCGAGGCGGCAAGGCAGTCGACTTGCCCATCGAGCAGCCAACCCGATACTTACTCGCCGTAAACCTCAAGACTGCCAAGACACCCGGTATCACCATCCCGCCAGGGGATTCTGCTGCAGGCTGATGAAGTGATCCGATGACCCGACGCCGTGTTTTGTTCGCCCTCTTTGGTCTGGCGGTTGGCGCTCGGCGCGCGACTTGCAGGTGCTGCGGAGCCCATACAGAGGGTTGACCGGATGGGCGCGATCGGCTTGGAGACGGCCGCTACCGCTCCGCCTGGCCTTCGCGTATTTTGGGAACGCTTGCGCTGGCTGGGCTGGATCGAAGGCCAAAACCTCGTCATCGAGCGACGCTGGGCGGACGGTAACCTTGACCGACTGCCCGCGCTCATGGCCGAAGTGATTGAGCGTAACGTCAATGTCATAATTGCCGGCAGCACGCCAGCTGAGATCGCGGCGAAGAACGCAACGAGCACGATTCCGATCGTCGTCGTGGGGATGGGCGATCCCGTCCGCTCCGGGCTTGCGGCCAGCTTGGCCCGCCCCGGCGGCAATGTGACCGGGACGTCGATGGGGTACGGAGAGGACTTCAGCGGCAAGTGGCTGCAGTTGCTCCAGGAAACCGTTCCGCGCCTTTCCACCGTCGCGATGATCGTGAACCCGAACAACTCGGTAGCTCGAGATCTAGCTAAGGATGTCGAGGCCATCGCACCCAAGCGGCATTTGAGGATTCAGATCATTGAGGTGCGCGATGCGAAAGCGCTCGAGGGCGCCTTCGAGCAGGCGCGAAGACAGGCTCAAGCGGTCCTGGTACATGGCGATGGACTACTTACTGTGCAGCACAGGGGGCAAATAACGGCGCTTGCCGCCAAGTACCGCCTTCCTACTATCTACAACCATCTTTTTTCGTGGACGCGGCCGGGCTGATGTCCTATGCGCCGATATCGCTGTGATGTTCGAAACGGCAGCGGATCAGGTCGACAAGATATTCAGCGGTGCCAACCCTGCCGACCTTCCCATCGAACAGCCGACTCACTACGTGCTCGCCGTTAATCTCAAGACGGCCAAAGCGCTCGGGCTCATCATCCCGGAGTCGATTCTGCTGCAGGCCGATAAGGTGATCCGCTGACTAAACCGTTTTCCGACTTGGCGATCCTGCGCTTTCCGCGTTCCCCCAAATTGTTCGGTCCAGCCTCGATAAGAACACGGCGACAGCATACGCGCGCCGAACTGCGTCCTGGCGTGTGCAACCCCACAATCTCTGCAATGCCGCGGTAAAGAAACGGCGGCGGGGCTGCAAAGAAAATGCGTTTGCTATGTCGGGCCGTCTCAACAACATCGTCGAGCAGGACCACCGGGCAATCAAACGAATGACGCGGCCGATGCTGGGCTTCAAATCGTTCTGGTCGGCTGCCATCACGCTTGCTGGTATCGAGATCATGCACATGATCCGCAAGGGCCAGCTGATTTGCAAAGGCATACTCACGCCTGCGCAACAGTTCTA
>JBDTMS010000278.1:0-5913 GCA_039934195.1 Betaproteobacteria bacterium | reverse complement strand
CCGACGCCGATGCCGTACGGCGCAAACGAAGCGGCCAGCGCAGCGGAAACGCCGAGGATCGATCCCACCGACAGGTCGATGCCGCGATTCAAAATCACGAAGGTCATGCCGATGCTGACGATGCCCACCATGCTCGCACCGCGCAGCACGTTGAGAATATTGCGGCTGCTGAGAAAGTAGGGCGAGAGCAGCGAGGCGATAACCAGCAGCAGAATCAGTGCGAGAACGTTGCTCCAGCGCACGAGAAAGCGCCCGATGTCCCGCGAGGCGACGGCGCCCCTGCCGGTTGCTTGTCCGTTGATTTCCGTCTGCACGCTCATCGGTTGCTCACGCTGCGTCGGCTTCTACTTGCGTACGGTGCCCGCTGGGGATCGCAAGCGCGAGCAGATCGGCCTCGCCGATGCCGTCATTGAGGAGATCGCCGGTGATGCGGCCTTCGCTCATCACCAGAATGCGATCGCTGATGCCGAGGATTTCCGGCAGCTCGGACGAGATCATCAGCACCGCCTTGCCGCGCCGCGCGAGCTCGTCGATGAGCTGATAGATTTCCTGCTTGGCGCCGACGTCGATGCCGCGCGTCGGTTCGTCGAAAATCAAAACGTCGGTCTCGTGCATGATCCAGCGCGCGATGATGCATTTCTGCTGATTGCCACCGCTCAAGTTCGCGATCGGAACATCGGCGTTGGGCGTGCGGATGCTCAAACGGGCGATCAGCTTGCCGGCGGCCTCGCGCTGCCGCCGTTGCGAGATCACGCCGAAGCGAGAGAACTGCTGCGGCGATGCGATGGCGATGTTCTCGCGCACGGACAGCGGATAGAACAAACCGTCGCGGCGATCCTCTGCGAGATAGGCGAGCCCATGACCGATGGCTTGCGCAGGATTGTTCGCGGCCACCGGCTGACCTTTGACACGGATGGTACCGCTGGTAACCGGATTGGTGCCGATCAACGCGCGCGCGAGCTCGGTGCGACCGGAGCCGACCAGGCCTGCGATGCCGAGCACTTCACCTTGGCGCAATTGAAAGCTCACGTCGCGCACTTTGTTCGCATTGAGATGCTCGACTTCCAGCGCGACCGGCCCCGACGTTCGCGTACGCGCGGGAAAGCGATTGCCGAGGTCGCGGCCGATCATCATTCGGATGAGCTGATCTTTGTCGGTTTCCGCGGCGGCGAGCGTCGCGACGAGCTGACCGTCCTTGAGCACGGTGACGCGCTCGGCGATCTGAAACACTTCTTCGAGATGATGCGAAATGTAGATGAATGCGACGCCGGTTGCACGCAGATCGCGGATGATGCGAAACAGCACCTGGATTTCTATCGGCGGCAGGCTGGCGGTCGGCTCATCCAGGATGACAATACGCGCCTTGAACGCGATCGCTTTGGCGAGCTGGATCAGTTGCCGCTGCGCAATGCTGAGCGACGCGACCGGCGTGCTCGGATCCAGCGGCAGCTCGACTCTCGCGAGCGCGGCCCGTGTCTGCGCATGCAGCTCAGCCCTGGAGACCAGGCCGCGCCTGCCCGGCAAGCGTCCCATGAAAATATTCTCAGCAATGCTCAGCGGCTCAGCGAGCTTGGGCTCTTGATGCACGACGCTGATGCCGAGCTGCAGCGCCTGGCTGGGCGATTTGATCAGGGTCGTCGCGCCGTCGAGCGCGATCGAACCGGCGTCCGGCTGATAGATGCCGCTGAGAACTTTGACCAGCGTGGATTTGCCCGCGCCGTTCTCGCCGATCAGCGCATGAACCTCGCCGGCATGCAAGTCGAACGAGACGCTGCGCAGCGCCTGCACGCCGGGAAAGGCTTTCGAAATGGCGCGCGCTTCCAGCAGCGCGGCAGCACTGGGCATGCTTAGATCTCCTCCCGATCGGCGTCGTGTTGGGTGCGGCTTGGCGATGCGACAAGAGCTGCGGATCGGGCTGGTCGGCCCGCCGGCGTATGGGATTTCCGCGTCACGCACACAGCTCGAATGTCGAGCTGCGGCGATCCGGTCTTGTCGCGTTCAGCGTTGCTGCCTTCGCGCTCGTATGGTTTGCTAGTATAAGCACGAATGGCATTTTTGATTTTCATCATCGATCGGCACTGCTTCATCATCGAACGGCGTTGCTTCATCATTTAACGGCGTTGCTCTATCATCGAACCGCGCTGCTCATCATCTAACGGCATTGGGTCGATCGCAGTGCTGAATAAAACGGGAGGTCGGTTGTGGCAGGCGCGTTGGCAGGACTGAAGGTGCTCGATCTGAGCCGCTTCATCGCGGGACCCTACTGTGCATTGATGCTGGGCGATCTCGGCGCGGACGTCGTCAAAGTCGAGCGTCCGCGCGTGGGCGAAGAAGCGCGCAACATGCCACCGAAGATCGGCGGCGAGAGTCTGTATTACATGGTGTTCAATCGCAGCAAGCGCGGCATGACGCTCAACTTTCGTCATCCACGTGCGCAGGCACTGCTCCGCGAACTGGTGGTCGATGCCGACATTCTCATCGAGAATTTTCGCCCCGGCGTGATGGAAAAAATGGGCTGCAGTTGGGAGACGTTAAGTGCCCTCAATCCGCGTCTGATCATGGCGCGCATCTCGGGCTTCGGCCGCGAAGGTCCGCTGGCGGAGCGTCCCTGCTTCGACGTCATCGGCCAGGCGATGAGCGGCCTAATGAATATCACCGGTCAGCCGGACGGGCCGCCGACGATGGCCGGCACCTACGTCGTCGATTATACGAGCGCGCTGTACGCGACGATCGGCATTCTCGCAGCGGTCGAGCGCCGCCACACGAGCGGACGCGGCCAGCTCGTCGAAGCGAGTCTGATGGAAAGCGCGCTGTCGTTGCTGATGACCGCAATTCCGGAATTCAAGCTGTTCGGCAGAGAGCTGACGCGACACGGCAACCGAGATCGCTACGCCGCGCCGGCGCAAACGTTCAAAGCGAGGGATGGTGTGTGGGTGCACGTGCTAGGCGGCAGTGATGAGCATTTCTCACGCCTCGCGCAAGCGATGCAAAAGGAGCATCTCATAAGCGATCCGCGCTTCGCCGATGGAGAAGGCCGCATGAAAAACGTCGATGCAATCGAAGCCATCGTTGCAGCGTGGGTGGCGTCCCACGACTCGACCGAGGTGATCGATAAGCTGACGCTTGCGCATCTGCCGTGCGCTAAAGTCGCGACGATTGCCGACATCGTTGACAACGAGCAGGTGAAGCATCGTGGGCTGGTCGTCGATGTAAATCATGCGAAGGCCGGTGCGGTACCGATGCAAGGCGTGGCGGTGCGGTTGTCCGAAAGCCCGGCCGCGATCAGCTCTGCGGCGCCGTCGCTGGGAGAACATACGGCGCGTGTGCTGCAGGAATGGCTGGGGATGTCGGCGCAGGATGTGAAGGCGCTGGAGCAGGAGGGGGTGATTTGAACGCTGATAGTAGTAGCCGTCGGCGCTTGCATCGGATCTGCCCGGGCAGCGCCCTCTCTTATTGAAGGGAAGTGGCTTATCCTTTAATAAGGAAACCGTTATTAAAGGATACTAAAGTTGAGCAGGGTGGCCAAACTGAAACGGCAAACCGGCACTTACGTAAAAACGTCGGTCGCCGGGACGTCGGCTCAAGCTAATTTGCCAGCGCCCTTGCCGCCGAATCCGTCCTTTATTTTTCGATGAGCCGACTCTAACGTTGCTGGAACGAGCCAACCGGGCCTTGGGTCGTTTGGATGGCGTTGCCAAGCTACCTCCTGAGACGGCGCTGTTTATCTACTTCTACGTACGCAAAGAAGCCGTGCTGTCGAGCCAGATCGAAGGTACGCAGTCCTCGCTTGCCGATCTGTTGTTGTATGAGAGCAAAGAAACACCCGGCGTTCCCATGGACGACGTGCAGGAGGTCTCTTCGTACGTCGCTGCATTGAACCATGGCCTCAAGCGCATTAGAAGCGGCTCCCCGCTTTCCGGTCGGCTATTGCGCGAAGTGCATACCGTTCTGATGCGCTCCGGACGAGGAAGCGGGAAGCAGGCTGGGGAGTTTCGCAACTCGCAAAATTGGCTTGGCGGTACGCAACCAGCTGATGCCATCTTCGTTCCGCCGCCCGTCAATCAGGTCATGAATTGCATAAGTGCGTTGGAAAAGTTTTTGCACGACGATCCGGTCGCGACGCCGACGCTTATCAAGGCTGCATTGGCGCATGTCCAGTTTGAAACCATCCATCCGTTCCTCGATGGTAATGGGCGTGTGGGCCGGCTGTTAATAACGCTGCTGCTTTGCGCCGAAGGGGCGCTCACTGAGCCGATTCTCTATTTAAGTCTGTACTTCAAAGAGCATCGGCCAGAATATTACGAGCGATTGGGAAGAGTAAGGACCGAGGGAGACTGGGAGGGGTGGTTACAATTTTTCCTCGCAGGCGTTCTCCAAACGTCTGATCAGGCGACCGACGCAGCCAAAGGCATCGTCGCGCTTCTAGACAAGGATCGGGAAAAGGTTCTGGCGATAGGCAAGGCTTCCGCATCCACGCTGCGATTGTTCCAGGCACTGCAGAAACAGCCTGTAATGTCGATGACTGCAGCCGTCAAACGACTCAAGGTCACGTTTCCCACCGCGCGAGACGGGATGCTGAGGCTGGAGAAACTCAACATCGTTCGCGAGACGACCGGTCTTGCGCGCGGCAAAGTGTATATCTACGACCGATACCTGAAGCTTCTGCAGGAAGGGACGAAGTCGGCTATCTGACGTCGGTTTGCCGGCGTGCGTACTCGACACGGCTATGACCGGATTTGAGTGGAGTACGCGGGTGGGCGACGACCGGCGATTGAGATCCGCGCGTGCGCCTCAACATAAGGTGCGAACGCTGGCCCACGGGCCGAAAGAACTACCTGCTTCGGCCAAAAAAACCTCACCTACTCGCGTTTACCCGTCCCACCGTCCCTCGCATCATGTTCATCGATCGCTGGCTCACACGCTGGAGCCCCAACTACGCATTCCTCCGCAAAGCCGTACGCGAAGTCGGCAGCGAGCTCGCACGCCGCCCGTATGACGCGATGCTGCAGCCGGGCGAGGAATTCTCATTCGCGCAGTTCGTCGACGGCGTGCACATCGATTTCGAAGTTGAAGTGTTTCGCATCGATCTCGACAAGACCATGTGGATACGAGTCGAGCCGCGCGCGAAGTTGTGGACACCGCTGGAATTGAAACCGTCGTATACGTTTCGCAAGCTGCCGGATGGACGGGCATTTGCGTTGCTCTAAGCGCTGGCGCTTCGCGTCATCGCCAGGGTCTAGGGGCTGGGGTCTGGGGACTAGTGTGGAAAGCAGAGGATGCACCTCGCCTCCTAGCGGCGCGTCTGCCGAGCGGATCAAATCGACAAGCGCATGCGGAGCCGCAAGATAGCCTCGTCGAGTTCTTTCGCAACTCGCCGCTGAACGGCGTCGACTTGAACTTTCTCGTTCGCCGGACCCTCTCACCAATCGGTCTGACGACGACGCGTTTCCTTGGGTCGCATTGCAAACGCTCAGCATTGAAGGCGGGCCTGACCGCATGCTTGCACAGGCAAAACTCGACATTCCCCATAGAGGTACAATCACTGTCGGTACAGAGCGTCAATGTTGTTCGGACTTTAATCACATGCTCTGTTCTTACCAAGGAGGCTACAAATGAATGCATCTGTAAAAGCACGCACGACGATTATTGCCGCTTCGATCATTGCCATCTCGGCGTACGCAGGCGTCGCAGTCGCGAAGGACATCCATGTAAAGCTGTCCGGCGATCAGGAAGTGCCGGCGGTGACGACATCAGCGAAGGGCGAAGGCACTATCACCGTCGGGGATGACAAGTCAGTGAAGGGCAGCGTCAAGACCACCGGCGTCGACGGCACGATGGCGCATATTCACAACGCCGCGCCAGGCAAGAATGGCCCGGTCGCAGTACCGCTGCAGAAGGGCAAGGACGGCAGCT
>JBDTMS010000277.1:0-5931 GCA_039934195.1 Betaproteobacteria bacterium | reverse complement strand
CCACGGCCGGTGTAATGTTGACCTGCTGCCAGCCGCTGCTCGACTCGTTGCTAAAGATCACGCGAGCGAGTTGCCCACCGGCCGCTGTCCACAACGTCCCAATGTGCTGGCCCGTGTTGGCGCTCGACTTGTAAAAGCGGATGCCGCTGATGAAGCCGCTCACGGTAGAGCGGAATTTGACGCCGACCTCGATGTTCAAAGTATTATCCGCGTCGGACGCAACGACCGGCGCCGCAGTGGCAGGCCAAATCGTGCACGGACAAGACGGAGGCTGCCCAGTCGTCGGCGTGGCGCGAGTCTCATCCGAGTTCGCGCTAGAACCCCCGGCGTTGGGGTTGCCGCTGTACGCTGCGGAAACCACGTAGTAATAGTCGTTGCCGCCGACCACTCCTGTGTCGAGGTAGCTCGTCGTCGCAGGGCAGGCCAGCATCTGATACGGTCCGCCGCTTATGTTCGAGCGCTTGACCTGATAGCTGGTCCCGCCGACAGAGGCGGGCCATGACAGCGTTACTTTGGCCGGGCCAGGGACTGCCGAGAGACTACCCGGCGGATCCAGATTCACTAACAAGGTCGTCGCTGCAGTATGTGACAGCGCACCGCTTGTTCCGGTGATGCTGAGCGATAGCGCATACGGAATCGTGCTTGTCGTGGTGCGCATGGTCAGCGTGGAAGAACCGGATCCGTTGATCGTCGCCGGACTGAAACCGCCACTGCTGACACCCGCTGGAAAGCCTCCCTCACTCTCAACAGCCAGTGTTACCGGCCCGGTGAAGCCGGTCATCGGTGATACGTTGACGTTGAATGTTGCGGACTGGCCGGGATTCACCTCACGCACAGCCGGACCAACGGTTATATCGAAATCGGGTGTTGCCGGAGTCACTTTGACGACTCGCGTCGGTGGATGCGGATCGGAGTTGCCGCTCGAATCAATGACGGTCAGCGATGTCGTGAAGACCCCGCCACTGGAGAACCTAACGTTCCCGGGATTCTGCACAGTGGAGGTACCAGGTGTTCCACCCGGGAACACCCAAGAATATTTGGCGGCGTTGGTTGCGGTCCCGAAATTCACGGTGCCGCCTGCGGCAATAGTCGTATCAGCCGCTGGTGAAGCGATGGTTCCCGTCGGTGGAACGGTTGTGTACGGCGTGAGCTGGATGAAGGTTGCGACCGAGGGAACGCCCGCGCTATCCACCAGAAACAGCATGTAATAGCCGGGTGGAGCGATGTTGCCGCTCGGCGGCGTTTTCAGATTGACCGTGCTGCTGTTTACGCCGCAGGACGGCTGCGGTGCAGGACCACATAAGCCGACCAAGCGCTGTTCCATATCATAGGCATGCGTATTGGATCCCAGGCGCGCAAGTACCGCTGAACTAATCGTATTGCCCGGCGTGCTGGCGTAGCTCACGGTAAATAGCTTGTCGTATCCGATCGACACCGAAGACGGCGACATACCCGTGATGCGCGGCCGATTTGTGGTGATCAAGCGATCATTGGCATCGAATAAATACGGCGGCGTGTAGATCTCGATACCTGGCTGATAACTTCCGCGGGGAAGCGGGTTGCTACCGATGCTGGCAACCGTTGCATCCGGAAGCAACAACACATTGGAGTGATAAAGGCGCGAATAGGCGCCGGTGCCGGCCGAGGTGAAACTGTTCGTGGCTGGATTGTAGAGATCTGCGGTTTTTCCCTTCGTGTCAGGCGTGTTGTACGTTGCCGAACCACCTGAAGCCAAGACTTTTCCGTTGGGAAGAATCGTCGCATTCAGCATAATGCGGCCTGTGGACATGTTGGGGCCTGGCGTCCATTGCGGATTGCTGGCGCTGAGATCGATAATTTCCGTCGTACTTTTGCCGGGGTCGCCGCCGCCCAATGTCATCACACGCGGTTTATAGTCGGGGGGCAACATCGGAAAGAGAAAGAAGGAACCGTAGCGACGAGTTCCAGTCGTTGCGGCCGAGGCCGTCCACGCTGCGTTGGTGGGATTGAAGAACCAGGAATTCGCGTTCGATGCACTGGAGCCATGCCCGGTGTAGAAGACGTTTCCGTTCGGCAATACTGCCGCGCGTGGGTAGTACGGTGGGTTGAATGGCACCGGCGTCGGTGCTGAGAATCCGTTGCCGGGCGTTCTTACGTCGTATATCTCGACGGTCCTGCTTCCAAGGCCCACACGGATTTGCCCTGCCCAACCCATGATTCGCCCGTCGCCCAATGTAGTGGCAGTGGCGTACCAGCGAGGATCGACCATGTTGGGTGTTTGCACCCATTCTTCGGAGCGCCAATCGAAGATCGACGCGCGATTGTCGCCCGCAAAGGAATAATCCGACGTGCCGCCGATGACGAGCGAGCGTCCGTCTGGAAGAGCAGACACGCCGCTGCAGAAAACGTCATAGGTTAGGTTCTGTACCGTGATGCTGCTCTCGGTCGTGCCGGTTGGGTCCCAAACGGCTGCGCGATAGCTCTCTGGGCCCTCCTCGTTGCTCGCGTCGTTCTCCGATCCGGATACGATCAGTATTTTCCCATTGGGCAGCAGCGTGGCTTGAATGGGATTGATCGGCATTTGGTAAGGCAACACTTCCCAGGTGCCCGTGAGATGCGGGATGTTGGCCGCACACGATTGAGCTCGCGCTCCAGTCGAAGAAAATGCAGCCAAAAAGACAGCCGCGAAAAGCGCGGTTAAAAGCCTTGCCATTGTCATTCTCCCTGAGACCTCGTTAAGGCACCATGTCGGCCGCATTACGCGCTGACTTGTCACTTACGCGATGCGCTAACATGGCCATTACGAACCGGTAAATTTGAGTCCCCTGCGGGGCCGACATCCGATTATCGTACGCCATATAAGTACGAATTTTCGCTATGTCGTCTTGGTACAACGTCTACCAAAACGGAGAACATTTACAACAATAGAACGCCGCCACGTTACGAATGTTCGCTAGACTCTGTCAACAGGAAATAAGTAATAGAGAAATCCTCATGACAAACAAGGTGTCGCTATTTGGGTTCATAGCAGTCTCGTGCTGGATTGCATCTAGCGGGTTAGCTCATCACGATGAGCGGGCACTCACGGTGCATGAGCAACAGGAGGCTGTGCAAATTGAGCTTAGAGTTTTGCGGAGCAAGGCCCGCACGTTGGATGAATTACTCAGTAAGAATCCGGGGTTGGCCGATCCTCGTCAGCAGTGCTCAATGCCGGCCCCTTGTTGCTGTGGTCTAGGAAGAATCGGTGTTTGCACAACAGAGGACGATTGCCGATCTAGCGGTGGAGGATGCGTAACAAGCTTTTATGGTTGTTCATCCGGACCCGATCCAAAACGCTGAAACATCGCGAGCGAATCCGCAGTTCGAACGGATAGTTCGGATCCCGTCGTGATCTTTTGAACACCCGACGCTATCCAACGGCGAACTTGCCATTTGATATCACTTGCCGCCGTGAACGCAACCGCAACAATGGCGTTCCCTGTTCGGTGCCGCGTTCTGCCCGGAAAATCCGCATTGCCTTCTTTGAAAATTCGTACGATTTTGTCTCGCTAAATCGCGCCTTTTTCATCTAAACCGCTAGTTTCAAGTCGCCCGCTAGACCGTTGCCCCAGTCGCTCTCGCGTTCGGGTAAGCTTGAGTGCGCACTCTTGACGCACCAGAGCGTTCAACACATACTCCCGCACGGCAGAATAGTGTTTATATGCAGTGTGTTGTCTCATATATATGACTCAGCTTTATGCCCGGTCGTGCGGAACGTTTATTTCCATTTGTAGCCAGGTACTTGTCTCCATCTTGTGCGGCGTACGCCGTCTGTTTTTAAGCGAATGAAAGTGTCCCCTGTAATTTCGCTGTCTCGCTAATGTTTGGTTTTGCGTCTCGCAATAAGCCGTGTGTGCCACTCCAATTGAACAGCCGAATTCCATCGATCTCGTCGGCACTTCGACGGACCGATGGGTGTGTTCGCGCTAGCATTCACCGAGATGAAGAACGCGATAAGTATCGACCGACGAGGCACGTGCATCGCGGCGATCGACTGATGGCGAGTCGCGACGTCGAAGAAATAGCCGTTGCCTTCCCGCCTCTATGTCGACTTGGCTGCCGCAGCGCAGGACTCGGCGTCCAGGACTCACGCCCGGCAAACTGCTTGATCTAGGGTGCGACAGAGTACTGTCGAAGCGAATTTAGCCGAGCCTTTGCCATTCGGCGACGCGGCGTTCGACACATTGATTGTGTCGGATGTCGTGGAGCATATTCTCAAGCCGGCGTGGGAAGGAGATGGATCGCGTGCTCGCGCCGGTGGCAAGATTCTAATGAACGTGCCGTTCTACTATCGCCTATCGCCTGCATAAGCAGCCTTACGACTTTTTTTGTTACGCCGAGCACGCACTCCGATGGTTTGCGAAGATTGCCGGGCTCGCCATCGTCGAGCAGCGGGCGGTTGCCGGCGCCAAACCGGTGATAGCGGATATACTCGCGAAAAAGTTAGTCCACCGGCCGGCAGTCGGATCGTCGCTTGCATCCGCTGTGCAATGGGTCAGTGCCCGAGGCATCTCCCATATTCCATCGACATCCCTGAAATCGGAGCGCTTTCCGCTTGGCGATTCCCTGGTCATGCAGAAGCCGCAGGCAAGCAGCAACGCAACCATGGCAATCGGCACCCCGGTTTCTCGAATCGAAAAAACCAAGCGCGTGATCGTGTACAGGAATGATCTATTACCGATGTCGGAAACGTTCGTGCGGGAGCAGTTCACTGCGTTGCAAGACTGGCGCGGCACACTGGTCGGGATGCATCGTGCATCACCATCCATTGATCTCACCGATCTAGATACTCAGATATTTCCCCTCAATTCGGTGCCCGTGATCGGCGGCCTGTGCACTCGCGCGATGCGATTACTTGCGCTCGAGCCGACTTTCGTAGAACGCTGGCTCGCTGGGTTGCAAGCGCACTTGGTACACGTCCATTTCGGCATCGACGCTGTCGCACTCTGGCCTGCGGTGCGCAGACTGCAAACTCCGATGGTAGTTACGCTACACGGGTACGACATCACCATTGCCTCCGCTTGGTGGCAAGCCGGTCTCGGCGGCAAGCGTCATCGCAACTATCACCAGACGCTGATCGAGATGTCGCGCGACCGCCGTGTCCATTTCGTCGCGGTGTCTCGCACCATTCGCGAACGCGCGATCCAGCTCGGTATTCCCGAGGATAAGGTGAGGGTCTTGCATATCGGGATCGACACTGAAGCGTTCATTCCCGGCCCGGTGCCATTGTCGATGCGACCGAGCCGCATCTTGTTTGTCGGTCGATTGGTTGAGAAGAAGGGCTGCGATGTGCTCATTCGCGCCGTGCACCAGCTGATGCCGATGGTACCCGGCGTGGAGGTCGTGATCGTGGGCGATGGACCGTTGCGCGGAGAGCTTGAACGATTGGCCGCACAGTTGTCCGTCCCGGTGTATTTTGCAGGTTCTATGGCAAGGGATGAAGTCAAGCAGCAGCTCGATCGCGCCCGTGTATTTTGTCTACCCAGCATCGTCGCGGAAAACGGCGACGCGGAAGGATTCGGTTTGGTGTTGCTCGAGGCTCAGGCTTGCGGTGTACCGGTAGTCACGTCCGCTCAGGGCGGGGCTAGCGAAGGCCTTATCGAAGGTGTGACGGGTTTGTCGTTTCCGGAAAAAGACGTTGCCACGCTGGCAAAACAATTGAGCAGGCTGCTTACCGATGACGAGTGCATTATGCGCATGTCGGACGCCGCACCGCGTTTCGTGGCCGAGCACTTCGATGTGCGCAATTGCACCCGCGCGCTTGAAGGACTATATGACGAGCTCGTGAGGGTGCAACGGTGATGTGTGGCGTTGCTGCTCTGAGTATTCGGCCGAGCAAGCAGGTTTGAGCGTCCTCAACAATGCGCGCTGGACTGCAATCTCTCAGATTAGCCGCAGTGCCGCTCAGCTGAT
>JBDTMS010000276.1:0-5936 GCA_039934195.1 Betaproteobacteria bacterium | reverse complement strand
CTGTTAGCGTCTGCGAACACATAGAGCTCGCCGCCGCGGGCGCGTACTTCCTGCAAGTTGGATTTAAGCTTCTCAAGCAGCGAATCGTTTGGTGCAATTGCTACTACCGGCATGTCGCGATCGACCAGCGCAAGAGGGCCGTGCTTGAGCTCGCCGGCGGCATAGGCTTCTGCATGGATATAGGAAATTTCTTTGAGTTTTAGTGCGCCTTCCAGAGCGATCGGATAGTGGATTCCACGGCCGAGGAATAACGCGTGATTTTTCGCGGCGAAGACCTGGGCCCAAGCCACGATCGCGTCTTCGAGTCTCGACACTTGCAAGACTGCTGCCGGAAGATTTCTCAGTGCTTCGAGGTGCGCCCATTCGTCCTCGCGAGCGAGCCGTCCGTGTCGTTTGGCCAGGACTAGCGTGAGAAGAAACAACGCTGCGAGTTGTGTCGTAAAGGCTTTGGTCGATGCCACGCCGATCTCGGGGCCCGCACGCGTTAGAAAACTGAGTCTCGACAGTCGTACCAATGTACTTCCAGGCACATTGCAGATCGCGAGTGTTGTTTGCCCCTGGGTCGAACCCGCATGTTCGAGGGCCGCAATCGTATCCGCGGTCTCTCCTGACTGAGACAGAGTCACGATTAGGGATTTAGAATTAGGCACGCTGTCGCGGTATCTGTACTCGCTTGCGATGTCGACATTCACCGGAATGCGAGCCAGCGATTCAATCCAGTACTTGGAGATCAATCCAGCGTGGTAGGAAGTTCCGCAGCCCAGGATGGTCACCGAGTGAATATCAGAGAGAAGGGCCTCGGCGTCCGGCCCGAATAGCGATGCGTTAATTTCCCCGGCCTGGAGCGCGGCCGCTATGGTGTTCTGTAGTGCTTCTGGCTGCTCGAAGATCTCCTTTTGCATGAAATGGCGAAAACCACCCAGTTCTGCAGTTTCGGAAAGCTCCGCGACCCGGATTTGCCGCTCAACCCGTACTCCGTGCTCGTTGAAGATGCGCAATCCGTGGACGCTCAACTCAGCGGCGTCGCCGTCCTGCAGCGTCATTATTTGGCGCGTGACCTGCTGCAAAGCAGACGCATCCGATGCTGCAAAGAGTTCGCCATCACCTATACCCAGAAGCAGCGGAGAGCCCTTGCGAGCCACGACAAGCTTGTTAGGTTCTCGTTCGGAGACGACCGCGATCGCGTACGCACCAGCCAGTTCGTTTACAGCTTTTCTCGTGGCAAATAGCAGATCGCCGTTTCCGGTCCAGTAGCTATGAATCAGATGAGCGATGACTTCTGAATCCGTGTCCGACACGAACACGTACCCCATAGACATAAGTCGGAGCCGCAGCGGTTCGAAATTCTCTATGATGCCGTTGTGTACTACCGCGATCCCGTCGCGACTGATATGGGGATGTGCATTGCGCTCGCTCGGAGCGCCGTGCGTCGCCCACCGGGTGTGAGCGATGCCGACGGTTCCGTCAAGCGCATAGCTGTCTGCTAGCTTCGCCAGGCCCGCGACGCGACCGACGCTACGCAGCCTGTGCAGCGATCCGTTGACCACGGCAATTCCCGCCGAATCGTACCCGCGGTATTCCAGTCGACTCAGACCTTCCAATAGAACAGATACGACATTTCGATTGGCGAGAGCCGCCACGATTCCACACATAGTCGAATTCCTTGCCTAAGAGAAAAAGCAGCTGGTTGCGTAAACGCATTGCGCCGGGAGAGCGAGCGACGTCACTGAGCCTTTCTTTCACCCGACCCCTGATGCAACGCGTTTGTTGGCACTGGGGCTTTGTATCGCACATGCATCACGCGAGCACTAAATGTCACGAAAGAATGCGGAGCTGAAAGGAGCGGGAATCGATATGGATCGGGGCGTGACAAACGCACCGACAATCAGTTGAGATGCATTGGCACATAGGACTTTTGCGCAACGCTATGTGTGCTGTTACGAAGTCGGCACGATGCTTCTGCTTTAAGAATTTGTCCCAGCATACTGCGCGACCGTTTGCATGAGCAGATCGAGATCAGCACCCATCCTCATCGGCTGCGTACGGCACAGTGTGCGAAAGACGCCGCACAATATATTTGGATTTCGCAAGGTTGCGGATCGAGTCGCTGTCGAGTTAGCAAACAGGCAGTGCGTGTGCGGGACCCTAATCGGAGGTAGTTAGTTTGGCTATTACTGATCCAAAAAGCGCACTAAATCGATTTGACGCCTGGATCGTAGGTGCATTGGTCGTAGCGTTAGTTCTTCGATTGATTCGCCTGGGCGACACGGCGCTCTGGTTTGATGAGACGTTCTCCGTTGTGTGGATACGACTGCCTTGGAAGGAAATGCTGTCTACGGTCCTTGGCGATAACCACCTTCCGCTCTATCCCGTCCTGCTCAAGGCCTGGACCGGAATCGCGGGATCGTCGCCGTGGGCGCTACGTCTTCCAAGTGCGATTTGTTCCTGGGCGATCGTGCCGCTGACTGCAGCCATCGCGGGGACCTTGAGTGGAAGAACACAAGCGCGCTGGGCAGCATGGCTTGCAGCATTGTCGCCATATCTATTGCAGCATGCTCAAGACGCCCGCATGTACGCTTTGTTCGGCGCTCTCGCCGCCGTCTGCTTGCTGCTGTTGGTACGTTTCCTCACCGGGAAGACGAACGGTCTCGGCGTTGGCTTTGTGTTGGCGAACGCAGCTCTGCTTGCAACGCATTACTACGGCGTATTCTTTGTGGGCGCTGAAATGCTGGCGCTGTTGACGTTACGCGCACGGCTGTGGCGCTCTTGGATTGTTCCCGCAGCCGCGCTGTGCGGTCTTTCCCTCGTTCTCGTTTTGGCCGCCAAGTATCTCGCCACCCATCACGCGGGAGGCAGTTACGACTTCGGTTGGGTATCCCTTCCTGGCTTAGTGTGGTCATTGATCAGCGGCTATACGTTGGTGCCGAGCTCCTCGGAACTCCATGCGACAGGCACACGCGCTGCTCTGAAATATCTTCCAATAGCCCTTCCTACGTGCGCTGCCGTTTTTGTGATTGGCCTGGCTGCTCTGCGTTCTGTCTCGCGGGAATCGCTTGTCGTGTTGCTCGCCATCATCTTGGCTACCCTCCTCGGGCCGTTTGCCGCAAGTTTGTTCTTCGATATCTCAATCAATCCGCGCTATGCAATGGCTTCGATACCGGCAATTCTCGTGCTGCTCGCGGCTGGATGCGCAGCGGCCGCGCGCCGCCGGCTAACCGTCGTGGCGCCCGTGATTCTTGTGATCTGCATGATGGTTGGATCAGCTCTTCATCTTCTGGATCCCGGTCACGGTAGGGAAGATGTCTACAGCGCTGCGCGATGGCTCGATGCAAACGTAGGGGCGAACGAGCCGATATTGGTCACATCTGACGAGATGGCGTTGCTAGCACGCTTTCACTGGCCGGAGCGGCGGATCATTACCTATCCCGCGCGGAAAGTTGTAGTCGACAGTTCTAATGCGAACGGAATAGTAGCCGATATACCTCTCAACGATTCCCCCAGGATCATCTACATTTTTGGACGCGCCTGGCTATCCGATCCGAGCGGCGCCCTTCGCGCTTCTCTAAAGGCGCAATATGAAAGCTGCCCTGGCGTTGAAGTTCGAGGCATACAGGTCCTTTGTCTGACCAAGCGCCGTAAATAAAGCGGACGTAGGTTGTATTAATACGACAAGATCATCGAGGAAATTTCGCGTGTGTCCGATGCGAGGCGTCATTCAGGTCGGGAGCGGACCGAGCGGCCAGCTTCATCGACGCGATCGCTGACGTGGCGTTCTTGCAGCAGACATTTATGTCGGCTTCTGAATACATAAAGTACTGGCAGCAGTGAAGCGTCGGATCGTTGGTCACTCGGTTGGAGAAACTATCGTCTTCGCAAGCCCTACATCTCGAGCGTACTGTGCGACGCGGCTGAAATAGTGATTTATCTCCGATTCGTCGACTGACCCCTTATAGTTTAAGTGAGTTTTTTCTTTTCTGATACCGTTGTCATAGCATAAGAGCTACTAAAAAGCGCCGTGTGGTTTGACACAGCATGCGGTTCTCGAATATACGTTTTCGGAGTCGAGAAAACGTGGCTGTAATAATCGACGGCACATGGCGACATGTTATTTTCTTCGACCCTACATGACGACGTTGCTCGCAGCGTACAACTCACTGCCTTGCACAACGTCTTACTGCTCACGTTATGGCTCGGGAGGCAGAATCAAAAATGACTGGTTCAAAACTATGGTGTGTTTTCGTTCTACTTTTCGCGTGCGTCGCTAATTGTGCTGCGAGAGACCTTTGGGTAGATAAGCAATCACGTGGAGGCGCATGCAATAATTCCCGCGTCGCGACCGCTATTACTAAGACTGCGCCGCTGTGTACCTTAGGTGCGGCTGCACAGCTGGTCGTGCCCGGGGATGTGGTGCATGTGCGCGGTGCGGTCTACAACGAGGTCGACAATTGCAACGGATGCGAAGGGCGGGCTGTATTACAGATTACGAAACCGGGGACTGCGACGCAGTGGATTCGTTTCGTTGCAGAGCCGGGAGAGTCGGTCATTCTCGAAGGTACTTCGAGTGCGACAATCGGCGTGCGAATAGTGAAGGTGGGTGCAACCTTTCCGTCGTTCAATGAGGTCAATGGATTTCAGATGCGAGGGTTCAGCTTAGATTGCGTGAGCTACGACAGTGTTCCCGACATCAGACTCGCGGGCCTGGACGTCACCCGATGCGGGCGCCAAGCAGTGTCGTTGAAGGGCGGGAAACGGGTGACTCTGCAGGGCTCGAGGATCCACGACAACAATACCAATGGCTGGACGAGCGCAATCGACCTTTATCAGTGCCAGGACGGCAACATTATTTCTGGCAATGCGATTTGGAACAACTCGGACAGCTCGCCTGGCCAGCCGGATTCGGAGGGGCACGGAATCATAATGGACTACTGCCCGGGAACCGGCGGGACTGTTATCGAGAACAATCAAATCTTCAATAACGAAGGTTGGTGCGTGGTTGTACTCAACTCGAATGGCGCGACGATTCGAAACAACGTGTGCTATCACAATGGCATCCGGAGCGGTGGTGGCGAGATCACGACGTGCGGAAACAGGGTGTCCATTTACAACAATATAGTCGCGCCTCGGGCAGGTCAGCTTGCCCTAAATCTTCGCTTGCAGAGAAGCGACTTCACCGTTGATCCGACGACGGTAAGCGAGAATAACGATCTGCTGGACGTAACAGCCGCGGCGGTCGCTGTGGGGTGGGGAGACGCGACAGGTACGCTAAGCCAGTTTCAGGCTCGGAACGGAAGAGGGTGGGGTACGCGGACCATACTCGGCGATCCCAGATTCGTCGATGAGTTTGGCTTGAATTTCCGACTCCAAAGCGGATCGCCGGCGATCGACAAGGGAGACACCGCGCATGCGGCGCTGGTAGATTTCGACGGCGTTCGACGGCCTTCAGGTATAGCGGCAGATATCGGTGCGTTCGAGGTGAGCGCCGGCGCCGCGCTCGCCGGCTCCGCAATTTCAAGCAGTGCTTCGGTAAACCTTACCGCAACTGGCACGAGAGATTGGGCGCACTGGCCGAACTACATCCATAAGTCCAGCGGGGGCAGTCAGATCAGCAATTTCACGGCAGTGGGCGGCGCAACGGTTCTGAGTTGGACCCCATACGCCCCCAGTGTGACTTGGTCTGATGGCACACCGACTGCATCCAGAACAGATCGGGCCGGCGTGTACACCGCGGGCACCGGCAAGGGATTGCAGATTCGTGCAGCGGCGGGAACTGGCTTGCGAACATTGAAAGTCCACATCAGCGGTTATAAATGTCGAGGCCGCCTAGTCGCACACTTGTCGGACAACTCGATGCCGGACTATGTCGATCAGTCTTTTTTCTCGAGTACCGGGAATTATGATGGGGTCTACACGATTACTTATCGTGCCAACTCCGACGC
>JBDTMS010000275.1:0-5940 GCA_039934195.1 Betaproteobacteria bacterium | reverse complement strand
GACATGCTCAACGGCGGCGCCAACGGCTTTCCGCCGTTGCATAAAGGCATGAATCGGCAGGCCTGGTCGCAGGCATTGATGCACGCCTATCTAGATTTCTGCGCTCGCGTCGATTCCGGTCGATATACGCATATCGATCCGTATGCGACGGAAAGCCCTGCCGAATTTTTTGCCGTGTTGAGCGAGGCTTTCTTCGAAGTACCCCACCTGGTGCACGACGAATATCCGGAGGTCTATGCGCAGTTCGCTCAGTTCTACCGGCAAGATCCATTGCAGCGAAACCATGCCGTTCTCGCCACCGACGGCGTGCTGGAAGATGGGATACGATAACTCGGCCCAGCCCATCCATTCCGCAGGCTGGCTGGTAAGACGCTTGCAGTTGCGATACGTGCTGACGGTACTGTTGCTCCTCTGCAGTGGGACGCCCTCGGCGCTTCTGGCCGCTGCCCAAGTGCTGGAAGTCATCACACTCGGCTATCGACAAGCGGACGACGTGATCCCAATGCTGCAGCCACTGCTGGTACCGGGCGGCACCATTACCGGCATGAACAATCGCCTTGTCGTTCGCACGACGCCGGCGAATATGGCCGATTTGAAGCGCGTGCTGGCAACCGTCGATGCCGCACCACGCCGACTAATGATATCGGTGCGGCAGACCGCCGGGATGGATAGCGTGCGCGAAGGCGCGTCGGTGTCCGGGAGCACTAACGCAGGCAATGCGCGCGTCACGGTTCCTCGTCGTCCGGGCGCCAGTAATGATCCGGGTGTGTCGGTGCAGAGCGGACGCACGCGCGTCGACGGCCAAGTCATCAGCAGCCGCTCGGCGCGCAGCGATGACGTCACGCAAACCGTCCAGGTGCTGGAAGGCAATCCCGCCCTCATTCGCATCGGCCAGTCGGCACCGGTAACCTCCACGCAGGTGATCCGAACGCCGAATGGCACGCAGATCATTCAAGGGACGCAGACGGTCGAGGCCGATACCGGGTTCTACGTCACGCCGCGGGTCAACGGTGATCGTGTGACGCTCGAGATCGGCACGTCGAGAGATCGGGCTGCGCGGCTCGACCGGAGCGACCACCGTCCAGCGCGTCAGCACCGTGGTGTCGGGCCATTTGGGCGAATGGATCGAGCTCGGCGGCGTTTCGCAAACGACGGAGCGCGAGCGGGGCGAAATATTAGCCCGCACGCGGGACGCGCACCGCGACGACCGTAGAGTAATGCTGAAGGTCGACGAGATTCAGTAGGGGCCAGCGTCGTAGTACCGCGGCATCGTCGTATCGCGTACTAGCGGTGCCGCCAGGTCTGCCAGCGTTCTGCGCCCTCGAACACAGCCAGCGACTCGATCGCAGGCTGGTCCTCGATCAACTCGAACGCGCCGTCCAACAATCCGTGCAGCTCCGCCGCGGAAGTTCCAAATGGCGGCCCGCGTGGTTTGTCACCGTAGAAGAAAAATCCAGCGAGCGCGCCACCGGTTTCGAGCAGGTCCGCCATTCGGTGCGCATACGCCGGCCACATCTTGCGTGGTAGCGCGCAGAGAAACGCGCGCTCGTAAATCGCTTCGAAGCCGGCGCCCGCATCGAACGCGAAGAAGTCGGCGAATCGAATGCGCTTCGCGTGTGCACCGAGATCCCGCTGCGCGGCTTCGACCGCAGCTGCGCTGAAATCGATTCCCAGCGCATCGAAGCCGAGTTCGGCGAGCTCGCGCACCTCGTAACCCGCGCCGCAGCCGGGAATCAAGACTCGCGCGCCGGGACGTAACGTTTGCATAAATGCACGCAGGACGCGCGGGCTGCGCCCCGCGTCCCAAGGCGTGACGCCGTCGCGATAACGCACGTCCCAGAAATCCGGAAGAGAACTATCCATTTTTAATTCGGTGATCAGTGATTAAAAGCTAGTGATCAGTGATCAGTGATCGGTGATCAGAGCCCGGTGATCAGTGATCAGTGATCTGTGATCAGGTAAGTACGTTCGATCCAGCACGGATTAGTCGCTTCATCTAAGAAGTACCCTTTAATTGGGTGCGGCACTAACACCGATCACAGATCACTGATCACCGCCGTTATTCACTGATCACTGATCACCGATCACCGATCACCGATCACTAGCTTTTCATCTCTCCGCCCTCCGGCCCGTAGAACACCACCCACAGCAGCAAATCATCGCTGAAGTCTTCGAAGCGATGCGTAACGCCGGCCGGCACGAACAAAGAGTCGCCGGTGCTGAACGTGTGCCGAACGTCGCCGTTGACGAACCAGCCGCGGCCATGCGCGACGAAGTAGAGCTCGTCGCGGGTGTGCGGCTGCTGCGGGTCGGTGCCTCGCGGCGCGAACAGTTTGAGCAGCAGCGAGCCGTGTTGATAAACGGCGGCCGAGCGCGGGTGGGTCCCGATCGGAGGCAACAAGGTCGCGACTTGATCGAGCGGCCAGTGACCGGCGGCGTGATCGGTGTTGAGATGATCGTGCTCGAATTCGGGCATCCCGGTAGGCTCCAATGATCCGATAGGCTCCAATGATATTGGCTCTAAACCAGCCGCGCGAGCTGGCGTTTGCGAAAACACGGCGCCACGTGATCGTTCGCCAACCCGACTGCTTGCATAAACGCGTAGCAGATAGTGCTGCCGACGAAGTTGAAACCGCGCATTTTAAGATTTTTGCTCAGCGCATCGGAGAGCGGCGTGACGGCCGGGACCTCTCGCGAAGCTTGCCAGGTATTCTGAATCGGCTTGCCTTGGACCAAGCCCCACACGTAGGCATCGAAGCTGCCGAATTCTTTTTGCACGGCAAGAAAAGCATGCGCGTTCTGGAGTGCGGACGCGATCTTGAGCCGATTACGCACGATGCCTTCGTTCTGCAGCAACGCGCTGGCGCGGCGCTGGCCGAAACGCGCGACCGCCGCGGGATCGAAATTCGCGAACGCGAGCCGATAAGCTTCTCGCTTACGCAAGATGGTCGACCAGCTCAGACCGGCCTGCGCGCCCTCCAAGATCAGGAATTCGAACAACTTGCGATCGTCATGAACGGGCACGCCCCATTCCGTATCGTGATACGCAATCTGTGATGGATCGGTTTGCGGCCAGGCACACCGCTTTATTTGTTTGGGCATCGCTCAAATGCTATTGCATTGCTGTCTTTTCGGCGGCTAAATGTGAATTCTCGCCGACCGGGATTGCACTGCCTCGAACGCGGATGCCCCGAGGACCGACTAGCCGAGGGATCGACTAGCCGAGCGCTGGTTACTTGTGCGACCCGTCGGTCCGAGACTACATCTCCAACGCACCACTAGCATGACAAAGAATAACAGGCAAAGCCTCGGCTTCCCCCGGCGCGCAAGCGCTTGCCTCGCTCTTGGGCGCGCTGGCGCCTGCCTAGATCTCGAGCACGCGAGCGCGCGTGCAAATCTTCAGGTGACTCGTTGCTAGCGCTGGCTGCGCGCATGCCGGCCTCGCTCGGGCTGTTCAGCGTGCTCGGGCACGCGCGCGCGACCTGGGGCCCCGACCTCGCGAATCCTGATCTCTGGCTTGCCGCTGCAGCCGCGATCGTATTCGTGCTGGCTATTTTATGCTGGCGCCAGCGCGCACGCATCGAGCGCAACGAGATGCACTTACGCAGTGCGTTTCAGGAAAGTCCGCTCGCTACTGCGATATTCAACTGGCAGCGCGGGGAGTTGCTCGACGCCAATCGCGCATTCTTCGATCTGCTCGAACATTCGCGTCATGCGGTACTTGGCAGGACGCTCTCGCAGCTCGGCGTGCGCAGCGAGGCGGGCGCCAACACGCACGGGCTCGAAGCCCTATTCGAAACCAGCAAAGCGCACCAGACCGAGGCGCAATTTCGCCGACGCTCCGGTGCATTTGCACGAATATGGATGTCTGCACGGGTGGTCGACGGCGACGCCAGCCAGCGTCGGCAGGTGGTAGTCGTGTTCGAAGACATCACTGCGAAACAGGGCGCTGTGACCGCGCTCGAACGCGCTTCGGAAGACAGCCGCGCATTGCTAAGTGCGACGATGAATGCCGCCGAGGACGCCATGTTCGCGGTCGACGCGCAGCTTCGCATCACCACGATGAACGCCGCGCTGCAGCGTTTGGTACGCCGGCATTTGGGTTTCAACCCGCGGATCGGCGCCGACGCGCTGGGTCTCGTGTCTGCGGACCGAGCCGATGAAGTACGCGCACTGTTCGCGCGCGTGCTGGCGGGTCCGGGAAATCAGCGCGCGCAAAGCTCGATGCGTACGCCGGCCGGCGAAATCAGCTACTTCGACGAGGTGTACGCGCCGATCTGCGGCCGGGATGGGGACGTGACCGGCATTGCCGTGTTCATTCGCGATGTCACGCAACGCCATCATGCCGAGCAGATCATCGGCGCAGTAGTGAAAGGCGCCTCGGCATCGCTGGGCGAGGCGTTCTTTCGCTCGCTCGTCGTCGAGCTCGCCGCAGCGATCGGTTCGCGCTATGCCCTCGTGGCCGAGCTGTTGGGCGTGCAGGGAGGGAAATTCAGAACTGTCGCTATGTGCTCGGATGGCGCGGTTAGCAAAAATCTCGAATACGCGTTCGAGGGAGGACCGTTTGCCGCTACCGTCGCGCACGGCAATTGCATTTTCCCGCGCGACGTCCGCGTGCATTACCCGCAAGATCCTATGATGGCGCAACTCGAAATCGAAGGCTATCTCAGTGTGCGTCTGTTGGGCTCGTCGGGCAGCGTGCTCGGCGTGCTCTGCGTCATGCACGACCAGCCGATCATGGATACGGCGCTTGGCGAGGGGGTATTGAGTGTTTTCGCGGCGCGCGCGGGCGCGGAGCTCGAACGTTTGCAGGCCGAAGGCGAGCGGCGGCGCACGCTGGCGATTCTCGACGAGACCAGCGACTTCATCGCCTCGTGCGATCTGCACGGCAATCTGCTGTACCTGAATCACGCCGCACGCCGTCTCATGTCGATCGGCGCGCGCGACGACGTACGCACGCGCAAGCTCGCCGAGTTGCATCCGGCAAGCGCCGTGCGATTCGTCACTGAGATCGGCATTCCGCGCGCGATCGAGTCCGGTCTGTGGCTGGGCGAGACCGCCTTGCAACCGCCTGGCGGCGCCGAAGTTCCGGTATCGCAATTGATCATCGCGCACCGTTCGCAAACCGCCGGCATTGAGTATCTGTCGACGATTATGCGCGACCTGACCGAACGCAATCGAGCGGAGCAGGCCTTGCGTGTACGCGAGGAGAGCATGCGCATGGCGCAGCAAGTCGGCAATCTCGGCAGCTGGGAATGCGATCTCGCGCGGCAGACGCTGAACTGGTCGGAGCAGATGTATCGCATCGTCGGGCGCGAGCCTTCGGAATTCGAAGTTACGTTCGACAACTGGATCGACGTCGTGCATCCGGATGATGCCAAGCGGTTGCTGCTCGTGCATGACGACGCGGCGGTGTCGCTGCGCGGTTTTTCCATCGATCATCGCATCCGGTTGCCAGACGGCGTGATACGCCATGTGCATCAGCGCGCCGATGTCATGCGGGACGAGGCGGAGCGGCCGCTCGGCCTGCTGGGAACGATGCAGGACATCACCGAGCGTCATCACGCCGAAGAGGCGCTGCGCCAAAGCGAGCGGCGGCTGCGCCTGCTGGTGGAAAGCACCGAGGTAATCCCATGGACCGCGACGCCCGATGATTTTCGCTTCACCTATGTCGGGCCGCAAGCCGCCAGAGTTCTCGGCTTCCCGATCGTCGAGTGGTATGCAGAAGGCTTCTGGGCGCAGCGTATGCACGCCGACGATCGCGCGCGCGTGCTGCGTCATTGTCGCGATGCGTTGATCGACGTGCGCGATACCGAGCTCGAATACCGCATGCTCACGATCGATGAGCGCATCGTCTGGCTGCGCCATATCATCAGCGTCGTCGCTGACGAAGGCGACCGGCCGTCGTTGCAGGGATTTCTACTCGACATTACCGAGACT
>JBDTMS010000274.1:0-5952 GCA_039934195.1 Betaproteobacteria bacterium | reverse complement strand
TTTTAAACCCCGACCGAATCCAGTCGACGCTCTTCATGCCATCGGGCGGGCTGATCAGTTCCGGCGAGTAGTACTTGATGTTCGTCAGCGTGATCTTGCCGTCGACTTTGCGAACGGTGCCGTAGGGCACAGGCTGCACAGCCTGATGTCCCTTGCCGAGCGCCATACTCACCGTTCCGGCGGGCGATTCGAACTTCATGTTCTCGAACGCGGCGATGATCTGGTCGATCGTCGGCTCTTTGCCGCCGTTCGACTGTTGTGCTTTTTCGTAAGCGGCTTTTACACCGAAGAACGCGGTCGCCATGTGATAGGACGCGTACACGGCGCCGGTGCTGTACTTGTCGCGATAGGCTTTGGCAAACCACTTGTTGAGCGTTGTCGGCGGCGCGAAGATGCCGTTCGGGCCGCGCGCGCCCAGGATGGTGCCGTCCGGCAGGTCTTTGCTGAGCCGCTCCATCGTCGTCTCGCCGGTGATCATGATGTTCGGCGTGCTCGTCATCAAGCCGCGCGGTGATGCCTGCAGGATGTAGGCTTCGAGGTCGCCGCCCCACAGCGAGTTTTGAATGATTTCGGCATTGCTGCCCAACAGCGATGAAATTTCCGCGCCGTACTGGCCGGCGCCGAGCTTTGGCGTCACGTTGGTCGCGATCTGCGCGTTGGGTTTGAGGACCTTCATCGCTTCGGTAAAGTCCGACCACGCGTCCTGGCCCCACGCATAGTTCGGGTTGATGCCCGAATATGTCTTCAGGGCCGGAAAGTGCTCTGCGATGTAGCGTGCGGCAGCGACGTTTTCCTGCGTTGCCATGGTGGTGGTGCGAAAGACGTATTTGTAGCTGCCTTCTTCGAAGATACGGTTAGTCGCGCAGTCGAACAGCACGGTGAATTTCTTCAGCTCTTCTGCGACGGGCGCGACGGCCAGACAGTCGCCGCTGGAAATGACACCGATGATCAAGTCGACGTTCTGACGATCGACTAGGTTGCGATATTCGGTGACGACCTTGGTCGGGCCGCCGGCTTCATCGACGTACACCAACTCGATCGGCCGCCCGCCGAAGCCTTTCTTGTCGAATCCGGGCGCCTGGCCGCCTTTGTTGAACGCTTCGGCAAGCAGATCGGACGCTTGCTTCGCGGGCACGCCGAACGGCCCGGACGCAGGTCCTGACAGGAACGTGATGACGCCGATACGCAGCGGCTGCTGAGCGAGCGCCGCTCCCGATGCGAGCAGGGTGGAAAAAACAGCGAAAACGCTCAAGCAGCGCAGTAGACGACGCATGGATTTCTCCTCTGACCTGGGATGCACGATCCTGGTCTTGTTTGTTGTAATGTAATTCAAGCGGTGTGGGTCGAGCGCATCACCCGAATTGCATAGCAGCTCAATCACGCTAGGGCGCTCACTGTGAGCGATGCATGCACGAGCTCGGGCGAAATCGCAAGGCGCCTAGCACCACCATCGGCCTTAACATCGCAATCCTTTCGGCATCGCAAGGATTCGGCGCGCCGCCGAATCCGCTCCGCCGAATAATCCAGCCGCGCCGCTGGATTCGAATCGCGATCGATTATAGCAACTAACGCACGCCGCCTTGCGAGGCGCAAGCGTTGTGCTTACGTGCTCATGCGCTACAGTCGGCTGAACGTATTGCCATCTGAAGCACACGCAACAGATCCGTTAGAATGGCGCATCTTTTTTCAACGCCGCTCTTCTTGCGCGCATCATTGGAGTATTACTTTTAATGCGCGCGCCTCGCCTGCCTTGAAAATACTTGCGTTCGACACCTCGTCAGAATGGTGCTCAGTTGCGCTGCAGCGCGATGGGCAAGTCTGCAGCCGCGAGACCCACGCTGGACAACGACATTCGGAGCTCATCATCGCCATGATCGATGCGCTGCTGATGGAAAGCGGCGTGCGCGTCGCGGATCTGGAGGCGATCGCTTTCGGGGCGGGTCCGGGCTCGTTTACCGGCCTGCGCATTGCCTGCGGTATCGCGCAGGGATTGGCGTTCGGCGCAGACCTACCGGTCGCGTGTGTCAGCACGCTGCTGGCGGTAGCCGAAGCAACCCAAGCGCAGCGCGTCATTGTCGCGCTGGATGCGCGCATGAGTGAGCTGTATTACGCGGCCTATGAGCGCACGAATGATCGCTGGCGGACCGTGCACGCGCCGCGTCTGTGCGTTCCGACCGCGACGCCCGAAGTGGAAGGCGGCGGCTGGATCGGTGCGGGCACCGGCTTCGCTGTCCATGCCGACGCGCTGGCGCAGCACTACGCCGGACAGGTAATCGGCACCCGACCCGAACTGCATCCGAGCGCGCGGGCGGTCGCTTCGCTGGGCGCGCAGATGGTACGCGACGGTCTGGCGGTGCCGGCAGACGATGCGCAGCCGCTATATCTGCGCGATCGGGTCGCACTCACGATCGTCGAGCGGCAAGCGCTGAAAGCGCAGAAGACGAATGCGCCCGCAGGAAATTCATGAGTGCCGTGTTGTGCGAGTCGGCATTGTTTCGGCCGATGGAGTCGGACGATTTGCAGCAAGTATTGAGCATCGAGCAGGATATCTACACCTATCCGTGGACGATCGGAAATTTTCAGGATTCGCTGTATGCGGGCTACAGCTGCTGGATCATGGAATGTACCGGGCAGATGGTCGGCTACGGCGTGCTGATGATCGGCGTGGACGAAGCGCATCTGTTGAACTTGAGCGTCGCGCAGCAATGGCAGAGCCGCGGCCTCGGCCGCGCATTGCTGCAGCATTTCACCAACACTGCGCGCGGCTATGAGGCGTTGCGAATGTTTCTCGAGGTGCGCCCTTCCAACCACAATGCACGCAATCTGTATAAAGATGTCGGGTTCACCGATCTGTCGATTCGGCGCGACTATTATCCGGCCCAGGCCGGGCGTGAAGATGCCATCTTGATGGGACTTGAGTTGTGAATCGGCGCGATCTGATTCTGCAGGAGCTCGGCCTGCTGCCGCAGTGGGTCCGCCGCGGTGCGGCTGTATCGGCGGGCGCGGACGTTGCCACGCTGGTTGAACAAACGGTTGCTGAAAAAACTGCTTCCAGCAGCGCCGCGGCATTCGAAGGGACCGCGGTATTCGAAAGCGGGGTATTCGAAAGCGCGGTATTCGCAAGGGACACGGCATTCGAGGCAGAGCGGCCGACACAAAGAGCGACCGTCGCCGCAGTGATGGCGGCACCCGCGGTCGACTCGGATCGCGCAGCTCAGATCGCGCGATTCGACTGGACGCAATTGCAGAACGCGGTGAAGGCGTGCACCGCGTGTGCGTTGCATGCGACGCGTAAACAAACGGTGTTCGGCGTCGGCGGCGAGCAGGCGGACTGGCTGTTCATCGGCGAAGGGCCGGGCGCAGAAGAAGATGCGCGCGGCGAGCCGTTCGTGGGTCAAGCCGGCAAGCTCCTCGACAATATGCTCGCCGCCATCGGTCTCAAGCGCGGTCACGACGTATACATTGCGAATATCGTGAAGTGCCGGCCGCCGAGTAATCGCCAGCCCGAGCCGGTAGAGGCCACACAGTGCCAGCCGTATCTCACACGCCAAATTCAGTTATTGCAGCCGAAGCTCGTTATCGCGCTCGGGCGCACGGCGGCCGGGAACCTCTTGCGTAACGATGCCAGCATAGGCAGCCTGCGTGGGCGTCTGCATTCGCTGCACGGCATTCCGCTGATCGTCACGTACCATCCGGCCTACCTCCTGCGCACCCTGGGGGACAAAGCAAAAGCTTGGGAAGATCTGTGTTTCGCGCGCGAGACCATGCAGCGCTTGAAAGGCGCGCAAACGGCCCAAAGTTAGGCGCCAGTGGCGGCAACACACGGCCGAGCTGATCGGCGCGAGACTCCGTCACCGCGATGCCCTCATCATGAAGGAGACCAGAGAATGAAAAGACTGCTGAGCGTGCTCGTACTGTTGAGCGCCACGTTGACGCTGACCGGTTGCGGTTACAACACGATTCAGTCGGAAGATCAGGAAATCAAGGCGAGCTGGAGCGAGGTGATCAATCAATACCAGCGCCGCGCCGACTTGATTCCGAATCTGGTCAATACCGTAAAGGGCTACGCGCAGCAGGAAAAAGACGTGCTGCTGGGCGTGACCAACGCGCGCGCGAAAGTCGGCGCAATGCAGGCGACGCCGGAGTTGATCAACGATCCGCAAGCGTTCGCCAAGTTTCAGCAGGCGCAGGGCGAGCTGAGCTCCGCGTTGTCGCGGCTGCTGGTCGTCACCGAGAACTATCCGAATCTCAAGTCCGATCAGAATTTTCGCGACTTGCAGGCACAGCTCGAAGGCACCGAGAACCGCATCACCGTCGCCCGTCAACGCTATATCAAGTCGGTGCAGCAGTACAACACGACGGTGCGCCAGTTCCCCGTGAATCTCATGGCCATGATGTTCGGGTACAAGGAAAAGCCCAACTTCACCGTAGAGAACGAAGCGCAGATCTCGAAACCGCCGAGCGTGGACTTCTCCAGCCCGCCACCAGCTGGCACGCCCAGCCCCGCGCCGGCACCGAAACAGTAACTCATGATGAACCGCCCGGCCCTGCGTCTAGCGGGGCTCCTGTATTTCTTAGCCGCGTTCGCGCTGCTCGGATGGCAATCGGCGTTCGCGCAGTCGCCGATCGCAGTGCCGCCGCTGAAAGCGCGCGTCACCGATCTGACCGGGACGCTAACGGCGGAGCAGACGCAAGCTCTCGAGCAAAAGCTGCAGCAATTCGAAACGGCGAAGGGCAGCCAGATCGCGGTGCTGATCGTGCCAAGCGTGCGGCCGGAAACGATCGAGCAATACGGCATTCGCGTGGCGGAACAGTGGAAGCTCGGGCGCAAAGGCGTCGATGACGGCGCGCTGCTGCTGGTTGCGAAAAACGATCGCGACTTGCGCATCGAAGTCGGCTACGGCCTCGAAGGCGCGCTACCCGACGCGATCGCCAAGCGCATCGTCGACGAGACGATCGTTCCACGTTTTCGCACCGGCGATTTCTATGGCGGCATCGATGCGGGCGTAGATGCAATCATCAAAGTCGTCAACGGCGAGCCGCTGCCTGCACCCGCGCAGCGCGCGCCCGGTGCGGCCAGAGGCCAGGGCCGAGATTTCGGGTCACTATTCGTTATCGGCATCGTCCTTGTGACCGTTGTCGGCGGCATTCTGCGCCGCATATTAGGACGGTTTCCCGCAGCCGCGATTATCGGCGGCGGCGCCGGCATTCTAGGGTGGCTGCTCATCAGCTCGCTGATCGGCGCAGTCGTCGCGGGAATCATCGCTTTTGTCTTTACCCTGTTCGGCGCTGGCTCGGGCCTGGGGCGACCCGGTAGCGGCGGCTTCGGCGGTCTCGGTGGGGGCGGCGGCTTCGGCAGTGGCGGTGGATTCGGTGGCGCTGGCGGCGGGTTTGGTGGCGGCGGGGCGTCGGGGCGATGGTAATAAGAGGCGAGAGAACATGAACGTCGGGCGCCTGTTGCGACATGTCTTCACGACGCTCTCGAGCGTGCGGCGTGCATTCCCGGCCACGTCGCTCGACGCCATCGAAACAGCGATCCGCACGACGGAAGCGACGCATCAAGGTCAGATCCGCTTCGCAGTCGAGCATGCCCTCGACGTCCCGCAACTGGTTGCAGAACTACCGGCGCGCGAGCGCGCAATCGAAGTTTTTTCGCAACTGCGCGTGTGGGATACCGAGCGCAATAACGGTGTGCTGATCTATCTGCTGTTTGCCGATCGCGATGTCGAAATCGTTGCGGATCGCGGCATCCACGCCAAGGTCGGTGCGGGCTGGGAAGATATCTGCCGCGCGATGGAACAGCGCTTCCGAAATGGCGAATTCGAGCAAGGCGTCATCGACGGGATTCGCGCGGTGAGCGCGCACCTCAGTCACCATTTTCCGTCGCAGAAACCGGGGTTGAATGAGTTGCCTGATCGGCCGGTGCTGCTTTAGCAAGCGCGGCGCGCTTGC